>RKRS01000234.1 GCA_007571275.1 Dehalococcoidia bacterium | reverse complement strand
TGGCCGGCGGCCTGGAGCTGGCCAACGGCTACTACGAACTCACCGACTCAGAAGAGCTGCGCCAGCGCATGCGCCGCGACAATCAGCAACGTCGCGAACGCGGCAAGCCGGAAATGGAACCGGACGCGCGCCTGCTGGCCGCAATGCAACACGGCCTCCCCGACTGCGCCGGCGTCGCGATCGGCCTGGACCGGCGGGCTATGATCGCGCTTCGCGCGCCCAGCATTGGCGAAGTCGTGCCGTTCGCCGACCACTAGCTTGGCTTAGCCCCAGTTCAACGAGCCACGTAATTCAGAATTCAACATACTTGGTCTCCGGTGGCAGGCCTGCATGAAAGTGGGCCGCCGGGATGCCGTTGTCCAACAGGAAAAGCGCGGCGTGTATCGGCTGATGCCTGAAGGTAAGCGCCTGTTGTCCCGGACACCCTCTCGCATCGACAAGCAAGTGCTTCGAGGGTATCCGGCTTACGCCGAATGGAAAAAGCAAGTGCCGGCGCCGTCCCCCGACCAGGGAGAAACGCCGGAACAGACAAACGACGTGAGGGAGACACCGGAGGAAGCGCTTGACCGCGCTGCCCAGCAACTGCGCGGTGCGCTGGAAGCCGATGTGCAGTTGGGCGGCACCGACCAGACTTTCAACATCATGTGCGGCCGCACGCTCCAGGAGCGTGGCGAACAACCGCCGCAGATCGCCGTACTGACGCCCATCCTCGTCGGCACGGACGGTAAGCAACGGATGTCCAAGAGCACCGGCAACTACATCGGTATCGATGAACCAGCCAACGCGCAATACGGTAAGGCGATGTCGATCCCGGACGACGCCATCGTCCGTTTCTTCGATTACGGCACCAATCTCGCCGATGCGGAGGTTGACCAGATCGAGGCTGACCTCAAGTCTGGAGCAGTCAAGCCGATGGACGCCAAACGGCGTCTCGCGCGAGCGATCGTCGCCGAATGGCATGGCGACGCGGCAGCACAATCGGCCGAAGAGCAGTGGACGCGTACCTTCTCGCAGCGCAACGCGCCGGACGAGATTCCCGAGGCGGAGCTCGATTTTGGCGGCGCTGACGCCATCGAGGTGGCGCTACCTGTGTTGTTGCACGAGATCGGCGCCGCCGCGAGCCGTGCCGAAGCGAAACGTCTGGTCACGCAGGGCGCAGTGCGCATCGACGACGCGGTCGTCAAAGAACTCAGCGCCGAGATTCGGAGCGGATCAGTGTTGCGCGTCGGACGTCGCAAATGGTTCCGCATCGTTCCCGCATAACAGACGCCGCCACCCGTTAGCCTCCGAGCACAACCATCGGAGGCAACCCATGACCATCACTCTCGACTGGCTCGGATGCGCGACCTTTCGGTTGCAGGTCGACGAGACCGTGCTCATGCTCGACGCATACATCGATCGTGTGCCGTCCGCTCCTGATGTCGGGCTGACCGCCTCGGACATCTCCCGAGCTGACGCCGTCCTGGTCGGACATTCACATTTCGATCACATCGCCGGGGCAGAAGTGATCGCCGCCAACACTGGGTCTCCGGTGATTGGCTCCAATGAGTCGGCGCGAGTGCTGCTCGAGGCAGGCATCCCCGCAGGCCAGCTGCTCCGATCACAGGGCGGCGAGCGTCACCGCATTAGCCAGGACGTGACGGTCGAGGTCTTCCCCAGTCTGCACTCATGCATCTGGACACAGGGATCGTGGGATCCGGGCAAGGTAGTGCTCGGCCAATATGGCCTGACTGAGGAAGAGCGCTGGGGGAATCGCGGCTCAATCGATATTGGCGGCTCGCTCGGCGAACGTTCCCAGGACCTGGGTCCCGAGGCGCACACACAGATGATGGATCACGTCGCCACCTGTCTGGGTTCCAACGACACCGGCGGCGCGCTTGCCTACCTGATCGATACGCCGTACGGCTCGATCTTCTACCACGACACCTCAGGCTGCTGGACCGGCGTCGTCCAGAACATGCGGCCAGATGTAGCGATTGTCGCGATGGCGGGACGCCCCAACATCGACGGCGAACCGATTCAAGGCTCGCTGGCTCAGTTCGTAGGTCGGATGTCGGACATGCTGCGTGCGCCGCGGATTGTGCTCGGACATCATGATGACTGGATGCCGCCGATGACGCATGACATGACAGGTCCTGACTCGTTGGCTCCGGTCAAGAACGAGCTTAACCACGTCGCCCCACGCTCCGAGCTACTCGACATCCCGCTCGGTGGACGGATTGGTCTCTACTGATGCCCAAATTCGGTCTGATCTACGATTTCCGCAACCCACCGCAGTGGCGCAAACCGTGGGCGCAGTTTTATGACGAGCTGCTTGAGGAGATCGTCTACGCCGAGGAGCTGGGCTACGACCACGTCTGGATCACCGAGCATCACTTCATCGACGACGGCTATACACCGTCGGTGCTACCGATTGCCGCCGCAATCGCGCGGCTAACCTCACGAATCCGAATCGGTACGTGGGTGTTGCTACTGCCGTTGCACAACGCGATCCGCGTAGCTGAGGACGCTGCGACGGTCGACATTCTCTCGCATGGTCGCTTCGACCTGGGCGTCGGGCTTGGCTATCGGATTGAGGAGTTTGAGGGATTCGGGATTAGCCGACGATCTCGAGCGAGTCTGATGGATGAATCGCTCGAGATCATCACACGGACACTGGCTGGCGAAACGGTCTCACTGGACGGACGCCACTATCAAGTCAAAGACGTGCAGGTCACTCCGCCGCCAATTCAGCAGCCGTTTCCGCTCTGGGTCGGGGCGAGATCGGACGCAGCCGCGCGGCGCGCAGCTCGCTTCCGCGCCAATCTGATGATCGTGGCCGACCGCCCGGTCTACGACACCTGGGCAAACACGCTGCGTGAGCAGGGCGATGATCCGTCTGACTTCGAAGTACTGCTCTCAGCAGGTGGTTTTGTCAGCGACGATCCGGAAGCGCTCTGGGAAGAACTCAAACCGCATCAACGCTATCTGCGCGACACCTACGGCAAGTGGTACCACGATGCGTCAGACTTGGGCGAGCTGGATCCTCTGGGTCAACTGTTGAGCCAGACTGATGAGGATCTGCAGGCCCGATTCGTGGCCGGCACGCCAGACGAGGTCGCGGCGGCAATCGAGCGAACGCTCAACTGGATCCCGGCCGATCACTTGATCACGTCGCCAGTGCCGCCGGGGGCGTCACGTGAGTTGGCGCGGCGCAGCATCGAGCTCTTTGCTCGGGAGGTGATGCCCAGATTTCGGTAGAATATGGTTCGCGATCCAGCGCAACCGAACGAACCGATCGATAGGAGGCCGCCATGAAAGTCAAGATCGACACGAGCCTCTGCGAGGGGCACGCGAAGTGTATGGAAGCGACCGAGGTGGTGTTCGAAGTCCGCGACGACGACCTCTCCCATGTCCTGGTCGATGTCGTGCCAGACGATGAAGAGGCGAATGTGCTGCGCGCCGTGCGGACCTGTCCGCGCGCGGCGATCTCCGTGGAAGATTAAGCCGCCGATGGAGGCGGCCGCCCCCATCGGCGTTGTGGCGCGTCTGTGTCGCTACTGGGCCCGGTAGCGGACCATCTGCCGTTTGATCCCGCCCACGTGGAGCGAGTTGGGCACCATCTGCGCTTCGCCGGCCAGCTCCAGTTGGGGCAGGATCGGTAGCAGCGCGTGGAAGATGGCGCGCATCTCCCAACGGGCCAAGTTGGCGCCCAGACAGAAATGCTCGCCGTAGCCGCCGAACGCGAAGTGGTCGTTCGGATCGCGACGGATGTCAAACCTGTAGGGATCGGGGAAGACCTCTTCGTCGCGGTTGGCGGACGGATACCACATGACCACTGAGTCGCCCTTGCGCAGCTGCTTGCCACGCAGCTCGAGATCCTGCGTCACCGTACGCTGGAACTGAATCACGATGGATGTCCAGCGCAGAATCTCCTCCACCGCGGAGGGGATCAGTTCCGGGTGAGCGACGAGATCGTCGAGCTGATCGCGATGCTCGATCAGCGCCGTGATTCCACCGGTGATCGAGTTGCGGGTCGTCTCATTGCCCGCGCCGAGCAACAGACGGAAGTAGGACGAGATCTCGCGCGGAGTCAGCTTGACGCCGTCGATATCGGCGCGGAGCAGGTCGCTGAGCAGGTCGTTGCCCAGCCCGTTCGCCTGACGATCCCGCACCAGTCCTTCGTTGTACAGGTTGAACTCGAGATTGACGCGGCGAATCGTCTGCTCGCGATCCTCGCCAGGCAGACGAAACTCAGGATCGGCCGCGCCGATGCCCGTCTCGGTCCAGTGGAAGATCTTGTCCCAGTCCTCTTCAGGTACGCCGCCCATGTCGCAGATCGCGGCCACCGGCAGCTTGGCCGTCAACTCATGCACGACGTCGATCGCTGAGCGCGAGCCACGCTCGGCGAAGTCGCTCACAATCGAGTCGGCGAAGTTGGAGACGTAGTTGTCCGCCATCTCGGCGAAGTGATCTTCCAGCTTCTTCATCATCCGTGGCGTGAAGTGATGCGCCACCAGACTGCGATGCTGTCGGTGCTCCGGAGGGTCCATGAAGATGAAGTCGGGCGGATCGGAGGGATGTCCACCGTAGCGATTGGCGTTGATTTCGCGCCCGCGCTCGCCGATGCCAATCGACTCGGTGTCGTTCATTCGCAACAGCTGAGTATTGGAGAAGAGATCGGGATGCGAGGAGATATAGCGGACGTCGGCATGTTTGCTGATCGCCCAGAACGGCTCAAAGTTGGGCCGCTGGTACCAGTAGACCGGCGCCTCGCGACGCAGAATGTCCCACGCTTCCCACGGGTAGCCATGCTGCACGTAGAGGTCGGTGTCGGTGATGTTCAGGGTGTCAAGGGTCAATGTCGGTCGTTCAGCGGTAACCATGCTTCTATCCAGTCTGCAAACATCGGGAGACGCGCACAGGATAACGAAATAACGAATCTCGTGGGGCAGTCGTTAGGGTACCAGGGGCAAGCGCAGCTACAGCGGAGGGGTAAGAAAGTCCAGTGTGATGCGCCTGGCATCCTCATCGATCTCGAAAAAGAGCCAGAAGGACGGAGGACCAACAAAGGTGGTGTACTAGAAGTTGCCGACCACGTGTTTTCGAACTGGACCGGCAGTCGGGTCGGCCCGCAGCGCCCAGATGAAACCCTCAATCATGTCCTCAACTGTTGGACTACCGGCAATATGCTCCTCATAGTTGCTGAGATATCGATCTGATTCCTCAATTTCCCATCCGCTGCCATAGGCCAAGGTCGATGTTCCTATCTGCGGGCTTTGAGCAATTCCATTCCGACTCTCACGGCGGACTCCTCCGTCTCCTGATCGATTGGATCACCGTCCAGCCAAGCCGTTTCGTAAGGGATGTCCTCGCGATCCTCAGCCAGAATCCAGCCGGGTTCCCGATGCGAGTAGTCGGAAACCTCGCGGGCTGACTTGCCGAAAAAGAACGCGATTACATCCTGAACCGCGCTCAACTCTTCCCGGGAAAACAGCTCGACGTTCGCCCCTTGACCCTCAACCACGACCGGCCGCTTTTGCATCCGATTGAAACACTGCCGCTCCTCAAGCCGCAACCGACCCGCGTCCTCAAGCTCCATCCTGACTTCGACCAGATCTCTTGGCGCCGGACCTTCGGAAAGCTTGCGGTACTGCGCACCGGTGATCGGAGCGCCCAAGAGCCGATAAGCGTCGAAGTCTGCGTAGTAGAGAATCTTGTTGAGCTTCACAGCGCCGTACGCAGGATCATCGGCACACTGCTCCGAGATGTACAGGATCAGCTCAGCGAGCTTCTCGCGATGAAATTCGAACTGCTTGAGTCGAGGGACCCTGCTCATTGCTTGTCGCCTCTGTTTCTGCGACCGCCTCACCGAGGGCGGTAGCGGACCATCTGACGCTTGATCCCGCCGACGTGGAGGAACCCGATCACGTGCTCCGGGTCTGCCGTGAGCTCCAGCTGGGGCAGAATCGGTCGGAGGGCGTGGAAGATCGAGCGCATCTCCCAACGGGCGAGATTGGCGCCCAGACAGAAGTGCTCGCCGTAGCCGCCGAAGGCGAAGTGATCGTTCGGATGCCGCAGAATGTCAAACTTGTAGGGATCTGCGAAGACATCTTCATCGCGGTTGGCTGAGGGATACCAGAGTACGACCGACTCGCCCTTGCGGATCGTTTGACCGCGCAGCTCGACATCCTCGACGGCGGTGCGCTGGAACTGGATCACGATGGATGTCCAGCGGAGAATCTCCTCGACCGCCGAGGGTACCAGCGAGGCGTCGTCGACCAGCATCTGCATCTGCTCCGGGTGGTCGATCAGCGCCTTAACCCCGCCGGAGATCGAGTTGCGGGTCGTTTCGTTACCGGCTGCCAGCAACAGGACGAAGTAGCCGTGAATCTCGGCGGGCGTCAGCTGGCGGCCATCGACTTCGGCGCGGAGCAGGTCGCTGAGCAGGTCATCGCCAAGGTTGCGTTTGCGCTCTTCGATCAGGTTGTTGTTGTAGTGGAACCACTCAACCGCAATGCGCTGCGTCGCCTGGCCTGGCGTCTCTCCCGGCAGTCGATACTCCGGATCGTCCGCGCCGACCAGTACCTCTGTCCATTTGAAAATTTGGTCCCAGTCTTCCTCCGGCACGCCACCCATCGAACAGATCGCGGCGACTGGCAGTTTGGCCGAGAGCTCGTGCACCACATCGACCGCTGACGTTGATCCACGCTCCGCGAAATCGGCGACGACTTTGTCGGCGAAGTCGGAGACGTAGTTCTCCGCCATCTCGGCGAAGTGGTCCTCCAACATCTTCATCATCCGCGGCGTGAAGTGTCGCGCCACCAGACCGCGATGCTGACGATGCTCCGGCGGGTCCATGTAGATGAAGTCAGGCGGATCGTCCGGGTGACCACCGGTGCGGTTTGTGCCGGCCGTGCGCTGGCGCTGAGCCGAACCGAGCTTCTTGGCCGTGTTCAGACGCAACATCTGCGTATTGGAGAACAGATCCGGATGCGACGAGATGAAGCGGATATCGGCGTGCTTGGTGATCGCCCAGAAGGGCTCGAAGCCGGGCCGCTGATACCAATAGACCGGCGCCTCCCGGCGCAGCAAATCCCACTCGGCCCATGGGTAGCCAACATCGCGATAGCGATCGGAGTCAGTGATATCGACCGTGTCGACTGTCAGTGCGGGGACTTCGGCAATCACCATGTCGGTTCTCCACATGTTGGCGAGACAGCGCTCGGGCGGCGCTTCCTCAGTCACAGGATAACGTCGTCACTTTAGACTTTGATCGACTTCTCGGCGCGCGGCGCACGATCTGACCAACGTCTGAGTTGAGCACACATGCAGGAGGCGACTGATGGCTGAAGTCATGCGACCCGACGGCACGACCATTCACTACGAGGTGTTTGGTGAGGGCAACAGCGAGATTCCCCTGCTGTTGTTCGCGCCAGGCGGTGTGAACTCGCAGATCGGATTCTGGCGGCGCTCGATTATCAATCCGATTGCGTCCTTCTCAGATGAGTTCACCGTGATTGGGATGGACCAGCGGCACTGTGGACAGTCCAGGACCGGACTCACCGCCTTCAGCTATGACGAGGCGATGAAAGACCAGATTGCGGTGCTCGACGATCTGGGCGTTCAGCGAGCGCACGTCATGGGCGGTTGCATCGGCTGCGCCTACGCGCTGCGAATCGCGGACCAGGCGCCCGCGAGGATTGCCGGCGTGATCATGCAAGACCCGGTCGGGCTCGATCAGACGAACTCGCCCGAGACCTTCTACGACATGTTCAATCCCACCATCCGTCTCTGTCGCGCGGAGGGATTGGAAGCGGTGATCGAGGCGGCGCAGCGCGACCCGATCTTCATGCAGAACAACGAGGCCGGACCGTTCGCCCAGCGTATCCACGACGAGCCGCTGTTCGCCGATGCCGTGCGCAGTATTCGGCGTGAGGGATACATCGCGCTGGTGGTCGAGTTCCGCGACGGCATGTGGCCGGCCAACCCGCCGTACTTCGCCGTGAATGAGGTCGCCGTGCAGCGCACGTACTCGCCGATGCTCGTGATCCCCGGCGCTGACCCGTTCCATCCCACCGGCATTGGACATCGCATCTGCAATGAGGCTCCAAATGCCCGCTGCCTCGATGTTGACGCCCGCTCGCCCGAGAAGCTTCCCGCCACGCTCGAGGCGATCCGCCAATTCATGCGTGACTACAGCTGACAAGATCGGGTGAACGACCCGGCTTAGAACAGGAATCAGTACATCGTGCGATACGAAATCCTTCACAGACCGTCATATGCGCTCGGACGCATTGAACTGGCCTCGGGCGAACAGTTGCAGGCCGAAGCTGGAGCGATGGTTTCGATGTCGGCCAGCATTTCGATCGATACCGGAATGAGGGGCGGGCTGCTCGGCGGCCTCAAACGCTCTGTGCTTGGCGGCGAGAGCTTTTTCATCAACACCTTCACCGCCGAGCAGACAGGCGAGGTCACCATCGCTCCTGGACTGCCAGGCGACATCGAGGTCATCGAGATGAACGGCGGCTCGGTGCTCGTGCAGTCAGGCTCGTTTCTGGCGGCTACGACCGACATCGAGGTCGATACATCGTGGGGCGGAGCCAAGAGTTTCTTCTCCGGCGAAGGACTGATCCTGCTTCGCTGCAGCGGTTACGGTCTGCTCTTCCTATCCAGTTACGGTGCGATTCATCTGAAGGAATTGCGGGTCGGCGAGGAGTACACCGTCGATACGGGACATATGGTCGCCTTTGATGAATCGGTCAAGTACAGCGTCGGCCGTTCAGGCGGCTGGAAGACGACGCTGCTCTCAGGCGAGGGGCTAGTCTGCAAGCTGGAGGGTCCGGGCCGGTTCTACATGCAGACGCGCAGCCAGGACGCGTTCCTCAGCTGGCTGCTCCCCAGGATTCCCAAGCAGTAGCGCGATGACCCGGCGCCGGGCAAGCGCGTCCTAGCCTGCACAGATGGATGCACTGGAGTTCGTCGCGCTGATTGGCGTGGGAATCGCTGTCGGCGTCTACGCCACCGCCGTCGGAGCCGGCGGCGGCTTCCTGTTCGCGCCCGTGCTGCTGACCCGACACCCAGAAACAAGCCCGGCCGAGGTGGCGCTTGCCTCGATGTGCCTGGTGCTCGCTTCGTCAGGGCTGGCGACCGTACGGCTCGCGCGGGAGAAGCGGATCGACTATCGCGCCGTTGGCATGGCTGCGGCGATCGCGGCGCCAGCGGGCCTGGTCGGGGCAACCGGTACCGCGCAGCTGCCGCGCGAGATCTTCGCCGCCGGGCTCACCGTCCTGCTCGCAGGACTCGGCGGTTATCTGATCCTGCGACCGACCGGGAATGCGGGCACACTCGGGCAACGTGGCTGGCGACGGATGATTCGCGACGGGCGCGGCGATCTGTATCTCTACTGGATTCCGGTCCGGCGTTCGCTGGGGATCGTCGGCCTGACATCAGTGCTGACCTCGCTGGCTGGCATCGGTGGGGGGCTGTTCTTCGCCACGATCACGGTTCGCGTGATGCGTATGCCCGCCTGGCTGGGTGTGCCCGCCTCCCACGCGATCGTCACCAGCATCGCGTTTGTCGTGGTGATCTATCACACGGCGACGCAGCACTTTGGCGATCCGCTCAACGACGTGCCGCCATTACTGATTGGAGCGATGCTCGCGAACCCGATCGGGCTGCGAGTCGCTGCGCGACTGCGCGAGTCCATGCTCTCCCGCCTGCTGGCAATCGGCATGCTGATCGTCGCGGTCAGGGTCGCATTTGAAGCGCTCTAACCAACTGGGTCGATGTCAACCGACCAACCACGAGCAAGCTCCAGACGGACAAGCAATGCAACTGGATTATCGCCCTTGAGCAACACCTGTCGCCGCCACTGATCTCGCCGCCTGGCCGGCGTCGCTGGCGCCGGACCGATGACCTCCGCCACTGCGCCGGGAGTGTGGTCGCGCAACGCTGTCAACTCTCGAATCACGCGATCAGCTTCGGCGTCCGCTTCTGCGATCGTGGAACGTGCAACGGTCAATCTGGCCAGGCGGCCGAACGGCGGATAGTCGAGCGCTGCGCGTAAGCGCATCTCGGGCTGATAGAACGCGTCGTAGTCATGAGCGGCCGCCGCGACGATGGCGAAATGATCGGGCGCGTACGTCTGGATAATCACGCGCCCGCCCAGCGCGCCGCGTCCTGCCCGACCGGCCACCTGCGCGAGCAGCTGGAACGTCCGCTCCGACGCCGTGTAATCCGACTCGCGGAGCGATAGATCCGCGTTGATGATTCCCGCGAGCGTCACTCTCGGCAAGTCCAGCCCCTTGGCGATCATCTGCGTGCCAATCAGCACCTGCGAGCGTCCCGCTGAGAACTCCTTGAGTAACGCCTCATGCGAGCCAGTCGCGGATGTGGTGTCCCGATCCCAGCGAGTGATCGGCACATCTCCCCAACGGCGGCGCAGCTCAGACTCCAGTTGCGCCGTGCCGAAACTCATTGCGCCGATGCGCGGGTCAAAACATGTGGGACATTGCTCCGGCGCTGGCTGTCGTTGACCGCATTCATGGCACTGCAGGAATGGTCCCGGTCGATGGAGCGTCATCGCAATGGAGCAGCGTTCGCACTCGACCGCCACGCCACAAGCCCGGCAGACCAACGCCGACATCCCACGGCGATTGAGGAACAGCAGCGCCTGCTCCTCTCGCTGTAGCGCTTCAGAGATCGCGGCGTCCATCGCTCGACTAAAGACGGAGCGTACGCCAGCGGCCAACTCATCGCGCATATCAACCACATCGACCACCGGCTGCGGAATGACCACCGGTCGGCGGCCTTCAGAGTGGATTCGCATGGTCAAGCTCAAGAGACGGTCGCGCCCGGAGCGAGCGCGCGCCATCGAGACGACGTCGGGCGTCGCTGATCCGAGTACCGTGACCGCACCCCAGGATCGAGCCATCTCTCGGGCGACCATGGTCGTGTGGTAACGGGGTTGCGGATCCTGCTGCTTGTAAGTCCACTCATGCTCTTCATCGACGATGATCAGACGCAGGTCGCGGACCGGCCCGAACAGGGCGGAACGCGCGCCGATCAGGATGCGTTTCTCACCGGCGTGGACCTGTCTCCACTGCTCTTGAGCGTCACGCCGCGAGAGGCGCGAGTGTCGCACGGCCACCTGGCCGGGAAATCTCGCTGCAAATCGAGCGATCGTTTGCGGCGCCAGGGCAATCTCGGGAACCAGAACGATCACGCCGCCTCCGTCAGCCAGCGCCCGCTCCGTTGCGGACAGGTAGACCTCGGTTTTGCCGCTGCCGGTAACGCCGTGTAGCAAGAAGGTCTGTCCGCCCGGTTCGTCGAGCGCCCCCAGGATCTCATTGGTGGCAGCGAGTTGCTCTTCGGTCAGTACGGGGGGCGATAGCGCAGCCTGCATATCGCTATTGGGCTGCGGAACATCTTCGATCCGCTTCAGATAGCCAGCTTGTTCAAGGGAATCAATATCGGAGCCAGTCGCTCCGCTCTGACGCCTGGCCTGCGACTCGTCTATTTCACCGGCCTCGAGCAGACGCAGCAACGAGAGTTGGCGACGTTCCGGCGCGGTGCGGCGCAGGGAATCGGCAGCTGATCTCGCGTCTTCAGAGGAAACAGCGAGCCTGAGCGAGTCATCGAGGCGAACGACCATCGAGGTCGTGGCCAACCACTCATCCAGCGCCTTGCGTCCACCGAACAGCTGCGCGGCCTCGAGCATGGACGTGTCTGCGTTCGCCAACAGTGTCAACAGCTTGGCTGGTCTCGAGTTCTTGCTCCCGGGCCAATGCTCGATCACTGCCCGAAGTTGGCTACTCGTGATGGCGGGCATGAGTCGCGTGGGCATCGCCGGGATGGCGGGCACGAGTGGACGAAAGCTGGCTGCCGATTTGCGAGCTCGGGCAGGAGCGCCCGGCGGGAGGAAGAGCGCAACGCAGGTTGAGACAGGCGCGAGGTAACGGGACGCGATCCAGTCAGCAAGCTCCAACTGGCCCGACGTGAGCAATGGTTCAGCATCAAGGACGCGCTCAATCTGTCGTGGATCGCCAATCGCTGATTCCGACACCACTTCCAGCACGATCCCCAGCCCCCATCTGCTCCGCCAGGGCACAACGACCGACATGCCGCGACGCAGATCCATCCCCTCGGGGACGGCATACGTGAACGATCCACGCTGCGGGCTACCAGTGAGAACGGCGACCTCGGCGTAGCGATCGTTCATGTATTTCGGGTCCAGGTGCTAGCGTCGCATTCGAAGCGTGACGAAATGGAGTGCCGAATGTCCAGTAATGCGTCGGATGCAGTCGGCGAGCAGCCGTTCGATGGTATTCGGGTGGTGGAATTCGGACAGTTTGTCGCTGTGCCGTTCGCCGCGCAGCTGTTATCCGAGGGAGGCGCAGAGGTCATCAAGATCGAAGCGTTGGAGGGCGACCCGACGCGTCGATTAGCGCAACTCGCGCCGATGGAATCACGCATCTATCTGTCTCGCAACCGAGGCAAGCGTTCGCTCCCTCTGCATCTTCGACATCCACAGTCCTCGACGATCATCGAGGCGCTCCTCAGCCGTGCCGACGTGGCGTTGATGAACTTTCGCCCCGGATTGGCTGAACAATTCGGACTCGATGCTGACACGCTACGCGAGAAACATCCGCGACTCGTGATCGCGACGGTCACGCCATTCGGTCGCTACGGCCCGGACGCTGGTCTGGCCGGCATGGATATCGTGGTCCAGGCACGCAGTGGACTGATGGTCGCCAATGGACGCCAAGAAAATGGTCGTCCGCTCAGCGGCGACCCGGTCAGCGCGGACTATATGGCGGCGATGTCGCTGGCCTTCGGCATCGCTTCTGCTCTCTATCGTCGCACGATGACCGGCAAGGGCGGCGAGGTGCACGCGTCGTTGATGCAGGCAGCGATGACACTCAACAACAACCAGATGCTGCGCGTCGAATCGGCGGATGGACCGATCCACGACGAGTCCCGACAATTGCTATCGGAGCTGCGTGCGCGAGGCGCCAGCTACGACGAGCAACGCTCTGCACAGCCATCGGCTCGCGCTCGGACGATGGCTGACATCTATTTCCGTACCTACACGACTGCTGACGGCTGGCTGGCGGTCGCCTGCGGAAGCCGCAAGCTTCGCGCCGCCTTTATCGAAGCAATCGGCCTCAACGACCCACACGCTGGCGATGAGGTCAAGGATGCCGACTACTACCCCAGGCTCCAGCAGGCCGCGGAGCAACGTTTATCGGAGCGCACAACGTCTGAGTGGGAAACCGTGTTAGCCCGGGCAGGTGTGCCGGCCTCTCGCGTGCTCTTGCCATTCGAAATTCTTGACGATCCGCAAGTAGCTGCGAATGACATGCTCTACGACCTGGATCATCCGCAGCTCGGTCATGTGCGCATCCTCGCGCCGCCGGTCGCGCTGGATCGCGACGGCTTTCAGCAGCCGCCGGCGACCAAACCATTCGCCAGCGAGACACGCGAGATTCTGAGTGAACTCGGTTTTGAGCAAGCGCAGATCGATGAGTTCGTCCAAGCCGGACTCACGCGAGATGCGATCTAGCCCGCGCGCTGCCCTGATCGCCTGGTCGCTAGACAGACAACCGGCGCATTTGCGGGAAGAGGATCACGTCGCGGATCGACTGAGAGTTGGTGAGCAGCATCGCCAGACGATCCATCCCCATGCCGAGCCCGCCGGTCGGCGGCATGCCGTGCTCGAGTGCGATGATGAAATCCTCATCGAGCAGCTCCGCTTCGTCATCGCCAGCCTCTTTCAGACGCAGCTGCGCTTCGAAGCGTTGACGTTGATCGACCGGATCGTTGAGCTCGGTGTAGGCATTGGCGAGCTCCCAGCCGCCGACGAACAACTCAAAGCGCTCGACCAGCGTGTCGTCATACTCGGTCCGTTTGGCCAGCGGAGAGATGGCAAGCGGGTAATCGAGCAGGAAGGTCGGCTGCTGTAAGTGCGGCTCCACCCGCTCTGAGACGAGCTCATCAAACAGCTTGCCCCAGCCGGCGTCGGGAGGAATTGCCACGCCGTGATCGCGCAATAGACCCTCCATCGCCTCGACGGTCGGATAATCGCGGAAGTCAACTCCGATGTGTTGATGGACTGCGTCCAGCATCGTCACGCGAGCAAAGGGTGGGGTGAAATCGATCTCGCCCTCGCCCCAGGGCACGCGGGTAGAGCCGATGACTTCGGTCGCAATCCGGGAAAGCGCGGCCTCAACCATCTCGGCGACGCCGTGGTAGTCGGTATAGGCCTCGTAACTCTCGAGCATGGTGAACTCGGGATTCCAACGGTTACCGACGCCTTCGTTGCGAAAGACCCGGCCGATCTCATAGACCTTGTCGAATCCACCGACGATCAGCCGCTTGAGATGCAGCTCCAGCGCGATGCGCAGCTGACGAGGCTCGTCCAGCGCATTCAGGTGTGTCAGAAACGGTCGCGCCGCGGCGCCGCCCGCCTGCGGTTGGAGAACCGGCGTCTCGACCTCGATGAAGCCCCGTTCTTCCATAAACCGCCGCATCGCTGAGACAATTCGAGAGCGCGTACGCAGTACTTCCTTCGCCTCAGCATTGGCGATCAGGTCCAGATACCGCTGCCGATACCTGGTCTCAACATCCTGCAAGCCGTGATACTTCTCGGGAGGCGGCCGGAGGGTTTTGCTGAGGATGACCACGGAATCGGATTGAATTGAGATTTCGCCCCGACGTGAACGGATCAGTGGCCCCGAGGCTTCAATGAAGTCACCAAGATCGAGCGTGTCCAACAACCCCCAGGATTCACCGAGCGCACGCTTACTCGCAAGAATCTGAATCTGGCCCGAGTCGTCCTCGAGATCGAGGAACGCGATGCGACCCATGTTGCGCATGGCGCTGATCCGACCGGCCAGCGTGACCCTCGGCCCGTCCATCTCAGGCGACTCTGCTTCGTGAGCCGTGAAGAGGTCAATTGCCTCGCCGAGCGTATGGGTTCGAGCGCTGCGCTGGGGATACGGATCGATGCCGCTCTCACGCAGTGAATCCGCTTTGGCCTGGCGTTCGGCGATGATTTCGCGTAGTCGACGACTCTCCGCCACCGAAGATTCTGCGTGCTGAACGATTTCAGATATCGCTTCAGAGTCAGTCGTGCTCATCCTGGATGCTCCCTTGACATGACCATCTGGCGCACGCCTCGTGATTGCGGGCGGTCTCCCGACCGCCGTATCGAGGCTGAGTGGGGAGACCGCACTCGACTAAGAAATTGCCTTGACCCGGAACTTGCGCACGCCGGTTGGCGTCGCGACTTCCACCGTGTCGCCAACTTTGGCGCCGAGCAGGGCCTTGCCGACGGGCGATTCATCCGAGAGGAACCCATTCTTTGGGTCGACCTCCGCGGGGCCCACGATTCGGTAGTTGACATCTGTACGCTTCGGTAGTGGTCGTACCGTGACAGTCGATCCGAGCCGGACCACGTCCGATCCCTGGATTTCCTGTTCGTCGATCACCTCGGCCGCAGCGATGATCGCCTCGATCTCGCGAATCCGGCCTTCGATGAAGCCCTGCTCGTTCTTGGTCTCGTTGCCGTCGCCTTCGTCGCGGGCGCCGGGGGAATCCTCGCGAGATTGCTGAATCAGCTCGGCTGTTTCGCGGCGGCGTTCCTTGAGATTGACCAACTCGTCCCGCAACCGCTGCAGACCATCTGCTGTAATGGGCACTGATCTTCTGAGTACCACGGGTGATACCTGACCATTCAAACCTTCGAAAAGTCGAACGACTTATGGCAGGTTACGATAGCACCCAAGATCGGCAATCCCGTCTCTGACACTGAGACTGTCCTGTAACGTGCGTCACATTTTCACAATCGTCACGGTTTCAGCGTTGATCGGGGCAGTGTGCGGGGCTGTGATCGCCTCGATTCTCTCCCCTGGCAACGAGATCACGCCAGAAGAACTGGACGCCGCGATTGCGGCGTCGGTGGAGACAGCGGTGGAGCAGGCTGTCGAACAGGCGGCTCAACGATCGACCAGCGCATTGCAGGCCCAGCTCGATAGCGCGGTCACTACTCAGCAGTATCGGATCGCAGAGATCTTTGAACAGATCTCGAAGTCAGTCGTAGTGATTGACGCCGAAGGACCAGAGCGCACCAATGAGGATGGCGTGGTGGTCGTTCCTGCCGCGCTGGCGACCGGCTTTGTGCTCGATCAGGCGGGACACATCGTGACCGCGGCCCACGTGCTGGAGGGCATGACCAGCTTCACGGTCATCCTGCACAATGGCGAGCGCCATGCGGCGCAACGAGTCAGTGATGATCGGCCATTTTCCGATGTCGCGGTGCTCTGGATCGAAGTCGATGAAACGGCAGAGCCGTTGGTGGTGCCAAGCTTTGGGCAGTCGCAAACGGTCCAGGCCGGTGAGACGGTGCTAGCGATCGGCAATACCCTGTTAGGAGAGGAAATCGCTGTTACGTCCGGGGTCGTCAGCGATCCTGATACCACGTTTTTCCGCGAACGATATGAGCAGGACAACCTGATTCAGACCGATGCTGCGCTCAATCACGGCAACTCCGGCGGCGTCCTGGTCGATCTTGATGGCGACATTGTTGGCATGACCGCGGTGATTGCTCGAGAGACCCATGACGGTGGTTTTGTCGATGGCGTCGGCTTCGCCATCCAGATTGACCCGCTGCTCGAAGTGGCCCGTGCGATCGCCGAAGACGGCTTCTACCCTCGCCCCACCTTCGGCGTCGTGAACGAGCGCCTCCTGACACCCGCGGCGGCGGCGCAGCTGGATCTGGAAGTGACCGAGGGATCGTTCATCATCGAGCTGACGCGGGTGGGAGCGTTCGCCCAGGCCGGGATCAGGCCGGGTGATGTCCTGCGAGTGCTCAATGGGGTTGCAATCAACGCCGAGACGCCATACCTGAACGCCCTGTCGACGATTAAACCGAATGTGCCGGTGCTCGTGCAGATTCATCGTGGCGGCGAGGACTACCAGCTCAGCATCACACCGGACTTGCGAGCGCCGTGACGACCCCAGAAGGCGGCAACTGGCAGCCGCGACCGGTACGACGAATTGGTGAACCACCGCCTGAGCCTGCGCGACGTCCACAACGCGCGCGGCGCCCTCCCGCACCGGCGCCGTTCGATCCTCCCCCGGAACAGCCTCCACCGCCAGTACCTGAAGCTCCGCGGCAGAGACGCCAGTCCGGCAGTCCAGGCAGACGCTACCCACCGCGAGCAAGCCAACCTGCCAATCGTGGGTTTGGCGTTCTGCTGATCATGCTCATCGCCGCGCTGCTCGTCGCTGCGGTGATCGTGCTGTTCTTCGAGCCCGGTCTGGTCGAGACGGGCTTTAATTCGGGCGACCAGTCATCCGCAGTCGCCGAAGTCAGCGAGACCGCGACGCTCGCGCCGGCATCCTATGAGGGATGGCTACATCAAGAGGCGCCACCAGTTCCTGACATACTTGGCGTCGCCTCGCCGATCTACGAGCTGCGCGTGCCCGATGGACAGCTCGGTCCATTCGAATTCACGCTTCGCCTGACGACTCCAACTCAGGACCCCCGAAACCTCGGCGCGTACACCTGGAACGGCGAGGATTGGGTGCGCCTCGGCGACGCCACGCTCAGCAGTGATGGCATTTCGGCGCGGATCGTGCTGCCAGAAACGCCGGACAACCTGGTGATTCTGCGCCGTCTTCAATTCCGTGACGTTATCGCCGGTCGTGTGCCGCGCGGGGAAGAACCGCAATCGATCCTCGCCGGCTCGCTGACCATTCTCCACCCCGATGGCTGGCAGCCGGCTGCCGACGGCTCAGTACTGGGTCAGGTTGATTTGCCGGCTGCGGTGATCGCGCAAAACGTCTGGCCCACGGTCTACGCCGACGCGGATCAGGCTGAGTTGGTCAACGACATCCTGGCTTCCGACGATCTACGCCGACAGCACATTGCCAACATTCAGCACGCGATCCAACACGGACAGCACGACGGGGTCGACATTCACTATCTGAACGTCGCGCCATCGCTGCGTTCGCAGTTCACATCGTTCATCAGCGAACTCGCCGATCGGCTACATCGTGACGATCGCGGGATCTCGGTGCACATTCCGATTAATGCATCCGGGGGCGCCGGAGAGGGGGCATACGACTTCTCGCAGCTCGGAGCGTCCGCTGACTTCATTGTGATCGAGCCGCCGCTCGACCCCACCGCGTTTCAGGCCTCGATCGACGCATCGCTGCCCACCCTGCTGGAACGGATCGAATCGAACAAATTGCTCCTGGCCCTACAGTCCAATTCGATCGTTCGCACAGCGACAGGATTCAGCCAGATCTCGCAGCGAGACGCACTGGAGATCGCGTCGCTACTCAGCATCCGCGAGCCCGGCCCATTCCGTCCAGGCACTCGCGTGACGCTGCAGGGCAACTCGATCATGCTGGACAATCAGGCAAGCGGACTGCGTTGGGACAACCTCAACCATGTGGTGAGCTTCACCTATCCCGATCAGAATCGGTCTGCTGTCACCATCTGGATTCACAACCGCTTCAGCGCGGCGTTTCAACTGCGGGTCGTTTCCGACTGGGAGTTGGGCGGCGTGTATGTCAGCAATGTCTCAGCGGACGCAGGCAACGCGAATCTCTGGCCAGCGATTGCCGCGTTCTTCGAATCGGGCATTCCTGACCTACGGCGACCCAACTCGATCCTGTTCGATCCGGTCTTCAGCGTGGAAGCTGGCGAACTCTCAGGCAGCAGCGGCAATGGCTGGCAGTTCTGGGACTTGCCGGCAATAGCGGGGGACTATCGCGCGCAGCTGATCGTTTCCGACGGCGATGTTCGCGTGGGACACGTCATCACCGTTCCTGTCCGCACAGAGGAGCAGGAGTAAGTGTCACAGTCACATCCGCGGATTGTGGGCGGAGCGCTGGCAGGCCGGCGGCTGCGCTCGCCTGCGAACGGCACCAGACCAGCCACAGCGATTCTCAGATCAGCCATCTTCGATCGCCCCGAGATCCGTGATCTCGTTGAGGGCGCGTGCGTTCTTGATCTCTACGCAGGAGCCGGATATCTCGGTATCGAAGCGTTGAGCCGCGGAGCGGCGACGGTCGATTTCGTGGAGCGCAACGGCCCCGCCTGCGCCGTGATTCGGCGTAATCTCGACGGGCTCGACCTCAGCGAGCGGGCGCGGGTTCATCGACTGCCGGTCGAGCGTTGCTTCTCTCGGATCCCACTTGATCCTGACCTGATTTTCATCGACCCGCCGTATCGCGTCGACGCGCGCCCGGTGATTGAGACGCTTGTTGAACGAGCAAACTTTCCTGAAGGCGCGATCGCCATCTGGCGACGACTGATGAGAGCCTCGGGAGGCGTGCCACCCCCGCCAGAACAGATCGGTGGACTAGTACGAATTGATCAACGGCGCTATGGTGACGGCGCTATCGACACGTATCGCGCGGAGGCCTTGACATGACGATCGCGCTCTACCCAGGCGGCTTCGACCCCATCACGAACGGTCATCTCGACATCGTGCAGCGCGCTGCAGGGATGTTTGATGAGGTCGTGATGGCCATATACCCACGCTCAAGCGAAACCTTCAGTGTCGATGAGCGTCTTGCCATGATCGAAGGCGCGACGAAGCATTGTCACAACGTTCGCGCGGCCAAATTCACTGGACTCGTAGTGAACTTTGCCGATGAGGTTGGGGCCAGCGTGCTCGTGCGTGGGATTCGGGCCGTCACCGGCTTCGAAGCCGAGTTCGATATGGCTCTGATGAACAAGAAAATGGCCCCGCACATCGAGTCGGTGTTCCTGATGGCCGGACATGAGCATCTGTTCATCTCCGCGAGCCGGATTCGCGAGCTTGCCTACCTCAAGCATCCAGTCGATGACCTGGTACCGCCGAACGTCGCCGAAGCGCTGATCGAGAGATACGGCCCTCCACGGCGCTGATATCTGCCTGACTGATCCGCACGCTCGCGCCCGCGCTAGAGTCAGTACTGGCGGGATTCTGAGCAGGAGCTCATCATCGACCTCCTAGAACTGATCGACCAGATCGAAGCGGCGATACTCGCCGGGCGGCGTAGCCGTTTTGGCTCGGGCTGGACCATCGACCGCGAGCAACTGCTCGACCTCATCGACCAATTGCGAATGGCTGCGCCAGCATCAGCCGACCACGCCCAACGTTTGCTCGAGGAACGCGAGCGTTTACTTCGTCATACGCAGGAAGAGGCCGCCATCCTTGCCGAGCAGGCCAGACAGGACGCTGAGCAACAGATTTCCGTACACGAACTGGTGCAGGCAGCCGAGACGCGGGCGCAGAGCATTGTCGACCAGGCTCACCAGTCAGCAACGGAAACCATCACACGCGCCAATCAGGAAGCCGCGGCGGTCCGCGGACAGGCGACCGCCGAAGCGGTCTCGCAGGCGCTGGAGGCAGACCGATACTCGTTGGAGATGCTACGGCGGCTCAACGATCAGCTACGCACGATGCAGACCTCGGTCACGTCCGCGGTCACTCAGCTGGAAGTCAAGCTCGAACAGGGCGAACGCTCGCAGGCCGTCGAACAACGCGATGAGGCTGCCCGCCGCGCTCTGACCAGTGAGGTGTAGCGGGGCGAGCAGCTTTCATCGGCGTGAACATTTGCGCGCGACGCTGTTGTCCTAGTCACCGACCGCGGCCAGCTGTGGCTGCGCCGCCAATGGACGACCGACCGCCTCGCCGACCCGATCGAGCGAACGCATCAGCGAGTCGAAGTTCTCGAACGTCAGCGACTGCGGACCGTCAGACAGCGCGTGGTCAGGGTTGGGATGTACTTCGACCATGAGGCCATCGGCGCCGACCGCCATGGAGGCGCGAGCCATCGGCTCGACCAGATACCAGTGACCGGTGCCATGCGCGGGGTCACTGACGATTGGCAGGTGGCTCAGTCGCTTGACCACCGGGATCGCGGACAGATCCAGCGTGTTGCGGGTCGACGTTTCAAACGTGCGGATACCACGCTCGCAGAGGATGACGTCGCGGTTACCCTTGGCCATGATGTACTCGGCAGCCAGCAGCCACTCGTCGATTGTGGCCGAGAGACCGCGCTTGAGCATGACTGGCTTACGCGCCAGTCCAACCTCATCGAGCAACATGAAGTTCTGCATGTTGCGCGTGCCGATTTGCAGGATGTCGGCGTAACGCGCGACCAGTTCCACGTCGCGCGCTTCCATCACCTCAGTAATCACCGGGAGGCCGGTCTCGTCACGAGCCGCGGCCAGGTGTTGCAGGCCTTCTTCCCCGAGCCCGCGGAAGGCGTACGGCGACGTGCGAGGCTTGAAGGCCCCGCCGCGCAGAACCTGCGCGCCCGAGGCGGCCACAGCCCTGGCGGTCGTGACCATGTGCTCTTCATTCTCGATCGAGCAGGGACCGGCCATCACGACCATCGAGCCGTCGCCGATCCTGACGCCGCCGACCTCAATCACCGTGTCGTTCTTCTGGAACTCACGACCCGTCAGCTTGTAGGGACGTGAGATCGCGATCACTTCCTCGACACCGCTCATGCGTCCCATCTGGGAGCGAATGTCCGGATCGCCGATGACGCCGACGGCGCCAATCACCACTCGCTCCTTGCCCGGAGACAGATGACCCTCGAGGTTGGCTTCCTTCAGCCTGGCGAGCACGCCGCGAACCTGCTCGTCGGTCGCGCCCATTTTCATGACAATCAGCATCTTGTTACCTTCTCGCTCCTCGGTTTGTGACCGTGTTCTTTCTGGATCTTGGCAGCCATGCCGCCACTGAACGTTAATCACCGGTATTCGCTGCCAAGTCCGGTCGCAACACTCGCGCCCCGCGCAGGTAGACGTGCTCGACTTCATCCTGACGCAGCGGCGTATTGACGTGTAGCAGGATCCTCAGACAGGAGGACAGCGAACCGGGTACCTGCATCTCGTGACCGCACATGAGCGCGGCGTCCGTCCAGTTGAACGTGCGACGCGCGACAACCGCCGGGAACTCGGCATTGAGGTCGGGCGTGGTCGTGAACCAGACCGAGGCGACTTCGCCGCCGTCGATCCGGTTGCGAACGATCATCTCGCCCAACAGCTCTTCGGTAGCGTCGAGGATGTCGGTGCGTGAGTTTGTTGCGACGGTCGTCGCGCCGCGAATGCCTCGCAAGCGCCAGACAGCCTCAGGCTCATGGTTCGGCATCGTCAGGTGCTCAGTGGTTCCGTGCGGTAGTGAGTGGGGGCAGGTGGGTGATGCAGCAGTGCGATCAACGCGCCAACGTGACTCGTCGGCACGCGATCTAGCGACCGGCCTCAAAGACGCCGGCCGCGGAGATATAGACGCAGCTGATGAACAGTGGCTGTCCCGATTGGGTGCGGTTGTTCATTCGCTGGTCTCTTCACTCCGGCGGCCAGTGACCACCTCGAGATATCGCTCGACAGCCGCAACGCGACCATCGCTCGGCGCTGACGCAATCGCTGTGGTCAGCGCTGAGCCGATAATAGCAGCAGGAACCAATCTCCCGACCTCTTCGACATGTTCGCGACGGCTGATGCCGAAGCCAACTGCCAACGGCGCATCAGTCAAGGCGCGAACCCGACCGACAAACGCCTCAAAATCGGCGGCGACCTGCTCGCGAGCGCCGGTCACTCCGGTGAGTGAGACGAGGTAGATGAAACCTGAGGCTCGCTCCGCCACAGCGGCAATCCGCTCCTCGGTCGAAGTAGGCGCCAGCAGATAGATCATCGAGATTCCGTGCCTGGCGAAGACCTCACGCGCCGCGTCCGACTCATCCACCGGCAGGTCGACGACGATTACACCGTCAGCGCCTGCCTCAGCCATGCGTTGCGCCAGCGCATCCAACGGCTGACCGACTGCGTCACCGGGTGTACCGATAGCGCTACGGATCGACGCTCCGAAGGACAGAAACGGATTGAGATAGCCCATCAGCGTGATCGGCGCATCGGGCGCCGCCTCACGAGCGCAGCGGACCGCCTCGAGCGCGGTCTCCAGGGCCGCTCCCGCAGCGAGAGCGACCGTGTACGCCCGCTGATGGGCGGGGCCATCGGCAAGTGGGTCTGAGAACGGGACGCCGATTTCCAGTCCGCCAGCGCCGCCTCGGAGCGCGGCGCGAACCAGGTCCGGCGTCTCCTCCGGCGACGGAAATCCGGCAGCCAGGAAGGGAAAGACCAACGGGCCGTCTCCCTGAGCCTCTGATGCATCAAAAGCCTCCCGGTAGCGCCTGCCCAGTTCAGTCATCCCGTGCCATCCAACATTGCGTCAACCAAGTTGCTGTACCAGCGTCGCGGAGAAGCCGATTACGTTGAAGCTGACATGCGTCATTGAGGCTGCGGTCAGCGATCCGCTGCGCAAGTACACGACCCCCAGTATCACCCCGGCGAGGGTAAAGGGAATCAGGCTGCCCAAATCGGCATGCAACGCGGAAAACACTGATGACGATACGAGAAACGCGGGAATCATACCCCAGTGGGGTCGTAACCCTCCGAGCAGGAGGCCGCGCGCGAAGGCCTCCTCATAGATCGGCGCGCAGACGATGACCAGGATTCCCAACCCAACCATGACTGACGTATGGACGTACAGTCGGCTTTCGTCAATCGTCGATTGCGGCTCCAGCGACTCCAGACCCGCGGCGCTGACGATTGCCGTGTAGACATACAGCACTGCATAGATCGCCAGCAGTCCACCGGCGGCCCAAGCGAAATCAGCGCGCTGTGGACGTCGCCATGAGATGAGCGCAGACTGTCCGAGCCGCCGCAGAACCAGCTTCGGTAGCACCAGCCAACCGACAATGCCTCCGACTCCCTGTCCGATCACCTCAACGAGCATTCCCGCTTCGCTGGTCGCTGGGGTCTCTCCATCGATGGTTGCGACGATCCACCCAGTGACCAACAACACCACGAACCAACCCAGCGCGCACAGCAATCCCCAGCCGATCAGTCGGAAGCCGGCCATCCCGCGGTCCTCGGGCTGGGGGACAGGCTGCGTTACTTGCGGGTCACCGGTTGTCACGATGAGCGAAGCGTCAATGCGTCGCGAACGATCTCGACGTCCTTGTCGCCACGACCTGACAGTCCGATCAGGATCGTCTCATCCGAACTCATGGTCGGAGCCAACGTTGCTGCGTAGGCGATCGCGTGCGCGGTTTCCAGGGCAGGAATAATGCCCTCGGTTTCCGAGAGGAGTTTCAACCCCTCGAGCGCTTCGTCGTCCGTCACCGAGACATACTCGGCTCGCTCAGTCAACATCAACCAGGCGTGCTCGGGGCCAACGCCGGGGTAATCGAGACCGGCGGAGATCGAGTGCGCTTCCGTGATTTGGCCGTGTTCATCCTGAAGGACGTAGGTGCGTGTGCCGTGTAGCACTCCGGGCGATCCTGCGGAGAGGGTCGCCGCGTGACGCGCCGCCAAGCCTTCGCCTGCAGCCTCAACACCGATCAGGCGGACAGGATCATCGATGAGTGGATGAAACAGACCGATCGCGTTGCTACCGCCGCCAACGCAGGCGATGGCGACATCAGGCAACCTGCCGATCTTCTCCTGTAGCTGCTGCCTGGCCTCGCGTCCGATGCAGGACTGCAATTCGCGCACGATCACGGGGTAGGGATGCGGACCGATCGCGCTGCCGATCAGGTAATGCGTCGTGCGCACGTTGGTGACCCAGTCGCGGATCGCCTCATTGATCGCGTCCTTGAGCGTCCGCGCGCCGGAGTCGACAGGCACGACCTCAGCGCCCAGCAGTCCCATGCGAAAGACGTTCAGCGCCTGCCGTCGCACATCCTCGGCGCCCATGTAGACGACGCACTCGAGGCCGAAGCGCGCACAGGCCGTCGCCGTGGCGACGCCGTGCTGACCAGCGCCGGTCTCGGCGATGATCCGCGGCTTGCCCATGCGCTTGGCCAGCAGTACCTGACCGAGCGCGTTGTTGATCTTGTGCGCCCCAGTGTGGGCCAGGTCTTCGCGTTTGAGCCAAATCTGTGCGCCGCCAAGCTGCTCCGAGAGGCGGGCAGCATGAGTGAGCGGCGTCTCACGACCAACATAGTCACGCAACAGACTGTCAAGCTCTGCGAGGAACTCAGCATCAGCCTGAGCCTCTGACCAGGCTGCTTCCAGCTCAAACAGCGCTGGCATCAACGTCTCGGGCGCAAACTGACCGCCGAACGGCCCAAAGGCCCCGCTTTCTTTCGTCACGACGCATCGCCGCCTTTCGCCGCCGCGATAAACGCACGGATTTTGTCTCGATCCTTCTCGCCCTTGGTCTCAACCCCGGACGACACATCAACGGCCCACGGACGAACGAATCGGACCGCCTCGCCGACGTTTTCGGGATTCAGTCCACCGGCCAGCACAAGCGGTCGTTTGGCGGCAACCTCGGCTGCCAGGGACCAATCGATCCGCTGTCCGGTTCCACCGCCCTGTTTCGACTTCGCGTCCAGATGCGCGATGGTGTTCGGCGCGCGTTCGATTTCGCGCAGAACGGAGCGAGCGTTCATGCCCTCAGATACATGCACGGCGCGTACCACGATGCGCCGCACACGACCAGCCAGGGCCGGGTGCTCACCGCCGCTCAACTGCACCAGGTCGAGATCAACCTGATCGAGCACGCGCTCAATCTCATCGATCGACTGCCTGGCAAACACCCCGACCAGCAGCGGTTGGTCGGCGGCGCGGCGCTCACGCTCGATAGTCTCGATGTTTGATTCCAAAATCTCGACACGCGGGCCCAGCGCGCGTCTGACGGCCCTGGCCACGTTCATCTCAATCCGCCGTGGCGCGTCAGCAAAGATCATGCCAATCGCATCCGCGCCGGCCTCGCGCGCCCACTCCGCGTGTTCAACCGCTCGAACGGAACAGATCTTGACGAACGTCATCGTCCCAACAACTCTCGCGCCTTGCCGCGCGGGTCAGCAGCTGAGGACAGCGCTTCGCCGATCAACACCGCGTTGACGCCACATGCTTCCATCCGCTGCATATCCTCCCGAGTCCGCACGCCGCTGGCCGCCACGACCGGGACTGAGGACGGAATCTGGTTACGCAGACGTTCGGTGGTGCCCAGGTCTTCCTCGAATGTATGCAGATTTCGGTTGTTGATACCAATCGCCGCCGCGCCGGCCTCGAGCGCCATCGACACTTCGCGTTCATCGGTCACTTCGACGAACGCGGTCAAGCCAACCGCTGTTCCAACCTGTGACAGCTCCGACAGCTCGGCAGCGCTGAGTGTCTTGGCGATCAGCAGATAGGCGTCGGCGCCCAGCGCCGCCGCTTCCACCACCTGATACGCGTCAACGTGAAACTCCTTACGCAGTAGCGGCAGCGCGCTATCCGCGAGCGCTTCAGCCGTCTGGCGCAGATCATCGTCGGTGGCAAAGAACGCCGCTGAGGTGAGCACGGACACGGCAATCGCGCCGATGCTGCGGTAGGTCCGGGCGAGGTTCGCCGGCGACAGGTCGGGCGCGAAGAGTCCTTTGGATGGAGAGCCGCGCTTGATCTCGGCAATCAGCCCAACGCCCGGCTGATGCAGCGCCGCAACGAAATCGTTGCGTGCAGTTCGCTGAGCGGCGAGCTGACTCAACGCTTCGAGCGGCATCCTATGCTGACGCTCAGCGACCGAGGCGCGAGTGTCGGCGACGATACGTTCCAGCACTGATGGCATTATGTCGAACCCAGCGATTCGGTGGAGATCGATTGCGAGCATTGGACGAACAGTTCCAGCTTGCGCAGCGCGCGCTGATCGTCAATACATTCCGCCGCGCGACTTACGCCTTCGGCGAACGTGGGCACTTCTTCAGCAGCCAACAAACCGGCAGCCGCATTCAGCGTCACGAATCCTGTCAGCGCCGATGTCTTGCCGCCCAACACTTCGCGCATCATGCTCGCGGACGCCTCGGCGGTCTCTCCACCTCGCACAGCGGTGAGCGGCACCGGACGAATCTGGAAGTCCTGCGGCGACACCGTGAATTCGGTCAACTCGTCGCCGTCGATCTGCCAGCAGGACGTCTCACCGCTCGGTGACACTTCATCAAGACCCTCGTGTCCGTGCACGACGAGACCTCGCCGAACACCGAGTCGGCCCAGCGCCGACGCCATCAGCGGGCCCAACTCGGGTCGGGCGACGCCGATCAATTGATGCGTCGCATGCGCGGGATTGGTCAGCGGACCGAGGATGTTGAACACGGTTCGCACACCAATCCGTCGCCGAATCGGCGCGACAAATCGCATCGCAGGGTGAAACGATTGCGCAAACAGGAATCCGAAACCCACTTCACGGATCAGCTTCGCTGCCTGCTCGGGGCCGAGCGCGATCTGGCCGCCAAGCGCTTCCAGCACGTCGGCGCTGCCGACACTCGAAGACATCGCGCGATTGCCGTGCTTAGCCACTGGCACGCCGCAGCCAGCGAGCACGAATCCGGCAGCCGTCGATGAGTTGAACGTGTGCTTGCCCGAGCCACCAGTGCCGGCGGTGTCGGCCAGTCGCGGTAGATCGGCGAGATCGACATGCAGCGCATGCTCACGCATGGCACGGGCCAGGCCGACCACTTCGTCGACTGACTCGCCCTTCATTCGCAGACCGGCCAGCAGGGCTGCGGCCTGGATCTCATCCGCCTCACCCGACATCAGTGCATCCATCGCGACCGACGCTTCACGGTCAGTGAGGCCGCGACGCACGTCAATCACCGCAGCCAGAGCCTGTCCCAAATCGCCGACATCAGCGCTAGCCATTGAAGTAGGCCTCGGACTGATCGAGGAAATTCTGCAGTATTGCGTGACCGGTTTTGGTCCGAATCGATTCGGGATGGAACTGCACGCCCTCAATCGGGTATTCCGTATGGCGCATCCCCATCAGGATCTTGCCCGTTCCGTCAATTCGCCCGCACCAGGCGGTGGGAACGATTTCATCGGGTAGCGTGTCAGGTTCAACGATCAGCGAGTGGTAGCGCGTCGCCTCGATCGGATTGGGCAGACCAGCGAAGACTCCAGCGCCGTCATGCTCAATCGTGGACACCTTGCCATGCCGAATCTCGCCGGCAGGCCCGACCGTCGCGCCGAAGGCGGCGCCGATCGCCTGGTGTCCGAGACAGACTCCAAGCGTTGGAATGGTCGGGCTGAAGCGTTGCAGTAGCGGGACGCTCACACCAGCTTCGGTCGGAGTTTTTGGTCCAGGCGAGATCACGATCCGTCGTGGCGCCATACCCTCGATCTGATCGAGCGTGATCTTGTCATTGCGATGAACAACGACATCAGCGCCGAGCTCGCAGAGGTACTGATACAGGTTGTAGGTGAACGAGTCGTAGTTGTCGATCAGTAACGTATCAACCGCCATCGTTGGCAGCCTCCCGTTCGCGCAGAATGCGGCGTAGCGTTCGGAAGCCCTCGACCGCGCGCGGAAATCCGCAGTACGGCGCGGCGGTCGCCATGACTCCCTCGAGTTCTTCCACAGTGACGCCATGGTTAAGCGCCCCGGGAATGTGGAACTGCAGCTCATCGGGCTTGGTCAGCGCGACCAGGATCGAGACCACGACCAGCGATCGGTCACGGCGCGAAAGCTGCGTCCGCGACCAGAGATCACCGAAGGCAAACTCAAACGCGAGTTTGCCGACCGGCCCGATCCGCTCCATCCCGGCCAACGCTTCGGCGGGGTCCGCCGCCTCTTCCTGCCCATTGAGCGTGCGCATCACGTCGACGGCATCGCGATGGCGCTGATCGTCGTCCTTGTATGCGGCTGGCGGAATCCGGTATGGCGTGCCGTCAGCCTCGCTCCACATGGTGATCAATACGTTGACCATCTCGTTGCCCGCGGGGAAGCCGGAGTACCCGGCGATCTGCAGCGCGATCTCCACCATCTCTTCGCGTGAAACACCGTTGGCCGGCCCGAAACTGGCATGGAACTGGACCGCTTGCAAACGCTCGAGCGCGCCCAGCATCGACAACGCGACGATGGTGCGGTCACGGCGCGACAACTCGGCGCCCTGCCATACCTGGCCAAAGATGTAATCGACGACGTAGCTCCCGAACGCGCCGGTGCGCTGCTCGGCGGCCGAAGCGAAGCCGAGCGGCTGACCGGTCATCTCCGCCAACAACTCACTACCCGCGTTGCGTCGTTCCGAGTGAGTCGCCATGTCAGTTCCTCGTTTCTTAGGTGTTTGCGGCCGTCTGTTCGCGCGCATTCTACGAAGGCGGCATCAACCACGAAGTCGCTGCAGAATCCTCGCAGCATCCGAGGCCCGCGGTAATCCACAGAAGGCCGAGACGATCGCGATGACGCCGTCCAGCTCGTCCCAGGAGCAGCCCAATCGGTAAGCGGTCTGCAAGTCAGACTCAAGCTCTCGCTCTCGTCCGATTGCAACATGCATCGCCAGCGTTGCCAGTGCTCGATCTCTGCGAGGCAGGGCGTCGCGGCTCCAGACGTCACCCCAGGACCAGTCGACCGTCAGCCGTCCGAGCGAACCGAGTTGTCGCTGAGCATCATCGGCGATGGTCTGCGCGCTCATGTGGCGGCCCGTGAGCGCTTGCGAAACCTTTTCAGCGTCTTGCCGTCGCTGCGTGTCATCCTTACCGATCGCGGGAATCGGTTCACATGGACTTCCTGCTTTGGCCCAATCGGACAGCACGCGGGTCAACGCGAGATTGGCGGGCGGAAATCCGCATTCGACGCTCAATTGCACACAGACTTCGACGATCTCCTCGCAGGTCAGTCCATTGCGCTCGCCAATGGCAGCATTGAATGCGAAGCCGTCGATCTGCATCAGGGCGCCAGCGGCCGCCATGGCAGCGAGGCTGCGATCGCGGCGCGAGAGCAGCCCGTCCTGCCAGATATCACCCCAGATGTGATCGACGAGGTATGAGCCAAACGGGCCCATGCGGGTTTCGATGACGTCGGCGAAGCGCTCTTGACCGGTGAGCTCCGAGAGAATAGCGTCGCCTGCGATGCGACGCTCGGCGTGGGTTCGCTGCGGTAATGCGGGCGACGGAGGCGCGTCATCCTCACCGAACAGATCGTCGAGGGTGGAGTCGGTCGCAAAGTCCCAACCCGACTCCAGCTGCTGGATGACTGTGGTCAACAGCTCAGCCTGCGCCGGTGGTAGTTCCGCGATCGCCGCGGGCACGTCCCACCACTCCATCGCGTCAAATGGATTCGCCTCGTCGGTCGGCGCTCCATCGAGCGCTGCTGCGACGGTCACCACATAGGCATTGTGCACCGTGTGTCGACCGCTCGATGGCTCCTCACCGTAGACAGTGCAGGCGTAGTCCGCGCGGATCCGTTGACGCAGCAGGCGCTCGAATATGCGCGGGACCGTGTCATCCGGCTCCTCTTCGAGCGGGGTGACCTCGCCCGGCAGCCACCACGCGTCTGGCCAGAGCGATTCATGCGCCCGTCTCCGCAACAACAGCACGCGGCCGTCGTCATCCAGGACGACGCCGTAGCCAATGATCAGCGACTCCGGCATCAATAGCCTCGTGATCCGCCGACGGCGCTCGTTGCGCGGGAACGTTCTTCAGCCAAATCGAGCGCTGTGAGCATGCCCATCGCCTTGTTCACGGTTTCGTCAAACTCGGCAGTTGGCCTGGAGTCGAACACGATTCCGCCGCCGGCTTGTACCGAGGCGACGCCGTCCTGCATGATGATCGTGCGAATGGTAATCGCTGTCTCCATGTTGCCACCGAAGCCGAAGTAACCGAGCGCTCCGGCGTAGGGACCGCGCTGGTCTTCCTCCAGTTCGGCGATGATCTCCATCGCGCGAATCTTGGGCGCTCCCGAGACCGTGCCGGCCGGGAAGGTCGCGCGAACCGCGTCGAAGGATGTGGCTCCCTCGGCCAGCTCAGCCTCGACATGAGAAACCAGATGCATCACGTGGCTGTAGCGCTCGATGTCCAGCTCCTGGGTCACGCGGACTGTGCCTGGCTTGGCGACGCGTCCGATGTCGTTTCGACCCAGGTCGAGCAACATGACGTGCTCGGCGATCTCTTTCTCATCGGCGCGCAGCTCGGCTTCAAGTTCGAGGTCTTCGTCATCGTTCAGCCCACGGCGGCGCGTGCCGGCGATGGGATGGGTCGAGACCTTGCCATCCTCAACAATCACCAGCAGCTCCGGGGAGGTGCCAACGATTTGGTGATCGTCCATCTCCAGGTAGTACGTGTAGGGCGAGGGGTTGACCGTCCGCAACGTGCGATAGACGTTGAATGGGTGCACAAACGTCTCGCGCGAGAAGCGCTGTGAGTACACGCATTGAATGATGTCGCCGGCAACGACGTAGTCGATGATCTGTTTGACATCTGAGAAGTAGGCCTCGCGCTCCATGTTGGAGCGAACCGCGCCTGCGTGCCCGACCGGTTCAGGCGCGTCGGCTGGAGGAATCGGTGGACCGGACGGAAGTCGCTCAACCAGTTCGTTGATTCGAAATTCGGCGGCGCGATAGGCGGACTCGAGATCGCCATCGAGCCGCGCGTGCGTGACCACCTTGATCACGTGCTTCAGGTGATCAAACAACAACACGGTGTCGACAAATTGGAACAGCGCTTCCGGTAGGCCGTGCGGATCGTTGTCGGCCGGCTGCACACGCGGTTCGAAATGGCGAATCGATTCGTAGCCGAGATATCCAACCGCGCCGCCATGGAAGGGCGGCAGATCGGGGTTCGTCACCAGGTCGAAGCGACTGAGCTCGGCTTCGACCTCTCTCAATGGATCGACGTCGCCGCCAGACGGGGCGCGAAACACACGATACGGCTCGGTGCCGATGAACGAATAGCGACTGGGGCGTTCGCCGCCCTCGACTGACTCGAGCAGGAACGAATACGCTCCGCGCTTCACCTTGAGGAAGGCGGAGACGGGAGTTTCGAGGTCAGCGAGCACCTCTCGGTAGATAGCAGCGTAGTTGCCGCCTGATTTCCTGGCGTCGGCTGCCAGCTGTTTGAATTCGTCGAGGCTGGGGGTCGGTTCACCGGTCAACGGCATGGGAACGGGCTCCTTGGGATCAGGGGTGGAGGAAACATCGATTCATCCACCTCGAGGCGTGGCGACTCAGTGTGCGCCTCGCCAGACCCCTTGCCCGCCCGATGTGTGGCAGTGGGCGGACGGACGCGTCAGCGTGATCACGTTGCTTCGCGGCGCCATCGCAGGCATTGCCCACTCCCGTTCTCATACGAATGCTAGGGGAGATACCAGCGTTGTCAACGCTCGGGCAACACAGATGCGCTACATGCAGTTCGTCGTTGCCGCGCCGCCTGAATGGCCTGGACCAACTCACTCGCAGCCCGCTGTAGTTCGCCGTCGCTGTTGGTGATGATCACATGAAACCACTCCGCTTCCGCCATCTCGGCCTCGGCCACCGCCAACCGGTGCGCCATCTCGCGCTCGGAGTCTCCGGCGCGGTCACGCATCCTGCGTTCCAACGCCTCCGCGCTGGCCGCGGTGATGAATATCAGTAGCGGCTCATCCAGCCGTTGCTTCAACGTACGAGCGCCTTGCACATCGGTGCGGATGAGCACCGTTCGGCCTGCGGCCAACAGCGCTGCAACAGCGTCACGAGGCACTCCACTGCGATGCCCGTACACCTCAGCATGTTCCAGCAGCTTGTCATCCGCCAACCATTGGTCGAACTCCTCCTCGCTCAGGAAGACCTGATGCACACCGTCGATCTCGCCAGGTCGCGGTGGACGCGTTTTGACGGTCGCCACGGTCGCCAGGGAAGCATCGAGTTTCAACGCCGCGCGGATGACCGTGTCCTTGCCCGCGCCTGACGGCCCGGAAATGACCACCGCCATTGGCGCGCTGTCAGAGAGCTGGGACATGTCGCAATGCATCCAGATCGCGCCAGAAGGTGGGATAGGAAATGTCGACGGCGGCAGCGTGCTGGATCATTGTTGGGCCGGATTCCGGGTCCGCAGCCAAGGCAGCGACCGCCGCGGCCATCGCCAGTCGATGGTCGCCATGGGAGTCAACCGTGCCGCCACGCAGATCACCACCGACGATCCGCATCCCGTCGTCCTGCTCACTGACCGTGACGCCCATCGCCCGCAACAGCTCTGCCGTCGTCGCGATCCGGTCCGACTCTTTGACTCGCAATTCGGCGGCGTCGCGAATCTCGGTCACGCCCTGCGAAACAGCGGCGGCGACCGCTAATGCGGGAATTTCATCAATCGCACGAACGATCATGTCGCCATTGATCATCGTCCCGTGCAATTGCGATCCATGAACAACGACATCGGCGACCGGCTCGCCCGAGACTGCACGAGGATTCGTCGTGTCGATCGTTGCCCCCATACTTCGTAGCACCTCAATCACACCAGTCCGCCGCGGATTCACCCCCACGTTCGGTAACACGACCTCCGAGCCGGGAGTCATTGCGGCAGCAATCATCCAGAACGCCGCGGCGCTCACATCGCCGGGCACCTCGACATCCTGTGGTTCCAGCTCCGCGCCGGGACGGACCAGAATCGTCGCGTCGCCAACCTCGATATCCGCGCCCATTGCGATCAACATTCGCTCTGTGTGATCACGTGAGGGTCCCGGCTCAACGATCCTGCTCGGTTGCTCGGCTCGCAACGCAGCAAAGACGATGGCGCTCTTGACCTGCGCGCTGGCGACCGCAATCTCACCATCAAATCCCGACAGCGCTCCTGCGGAGCCATCCACCCAGAACGGCGCGGTATCCGCGTCGCTGACTCTTGCCCCCATACGCGAGAGAGGATCCAACACCCGACGCATCGGTCGCTTACGTAGCGATGCGTCCCCATCGAATTGGTTACGGAAGGGCAGGCCCGCCGCGACTCCGCTGAGCAGCCGGATCGAGGTGCCGCTGTTGCCACAATCGAGCACTCCGTTGGGCGGTTGAAATTGGCTCTGTCCCGGGCTTCGGACTACGACGCGGTCACCGCTCTCCTCGAACTCGACGCCCCACTGGCGCAAACAGCACATGGTCGAACGGCAGTCAGCGCTGTCGAGCAATCCGCTGATCTGCGCCTCGCCCCGAGCGAGCGCGTTGCAGATCAGAGCGCGATGCGAGATCGATTTGTCGCCCGGCGCCTTCAGCACGCCGCGCAACGGACCGCTGGGTTCGACCATGATGCTGTCGACCATCGAATTATCCGCGTCCCCAACGGCGACCTCGCGCCTCGCGCTGCTTTTCTTTCTCCTCACTGCGCCTGGTCATTTCTCGCACCTTGTCGTAGAGGCGCGGGCTGACCAGCAGCGCCGCCATCTGGGATGTCGCGTCGGGGATATCGGGCGTTGCTCCGGCGTCAGGATCGAGATCATCCCCGCCGAGGAACTTCGCATGATTGATCTGCGCCGATGAGTACTCGAGAAAGACCTGCTCTTCCTCCTCGTCCAACAGATTGCGAACACGATTCAGTTCCAGCACGAACCGATCGATCCAGTGCTGGACCTGTTCCTTGTTGGTCACCGCGATCTCGGTCGTCATGCTGGGGTCGCCCGAGTTGAACGCGGTCATCGAGCGGAACGTCTCGCCAGCGGCGCGACCAAAGTCGGGCCAGCTGTCTGATCCGCGCAGCATCGTGAAAAGCGCCGAGGAAACGATCAGGGGCAAGTGCGAAACGCCAGCCATGACGTAGTCATGCTCAACAGCGTTGAGGAAGTGTGGCGTCGCGCCCAGTTCGCGCACCATGCCCAGGACGGATTTCACGGCGTTGTCTGAGGCCGAAGGCGACGGACTGACAAACCAGCGCTTGCCCCGAAACAGGTCGGCGCTGGCGTTGTCGATCCCGAATGCGGAGGCGTCACCAGCCATCGGATGCCCTCCGACGAAGGACACGCCGCGGGGCAGGTGCTGGTCGGCCCAGCCTTCAATCTTGCTTTTGGACGCGGCGGTGTCAGTCACGGCCGCGCCGCGCCCCAAGTGTGGGGCGATCTCTTCGAGCAATTCCGACGTCGCCGCCGGCGGCGTCGCGAGAATGACCAGTCCGGCCCCATCGACAGCTTCTCGGGGACTCCCGACAACGTTGTCGACGACGTTCTGTTTGTTGGCGGCACTGCGCGCGGCGCGCCAGTCGTCAAACCCGACGACCTCAGTGTCGCGCAGCTTCGCCGCACGCAATCCGAGCCCGATCGAGCCGCCGATGTACCCCAAGCCAATGATTGCAATGCGCGCCACGCGCACCTCCTGTCCACGCCCTGGTTGACGCTCACAGTATCGCAGCGTGATCGTCACAGCGCCGGCGGCCTGAGAGTTCGTGGTAGAGTCGGAGCGCGGGCCTTGGCGGGGCCGACGAGCCGATGTTGAGAGTGGATACCTCGAAATTCAAGCCGCGCGGTCGGCGACAGTGGTTCGTGTGGCTGACGCTCGCGCTGCTCCTGCTCATCGGTACCCTGCTGGGCTTTCTCGTACCGCGCGCCGATACCAAGATCGAGTTCGGTCACGGTTCACTGTTCCGAGCTGACAATGAACAGTCGGCGGCGCATTTCGTCGCGTCCGAGTATCACGGAACCTACACCACGCTCTGGCTGATAGCCGCCGACGATCTCGACGGCAAGCGCATCAAAGTAAGCGACATTCCTCACGCCAACGGCTGGGACATTGCAGCCGCGGTCAACCTCAATACCCGAACGATCGCCGCGCTGACCATCCCACCAGCCGGCTGGGATCCGGCCAAGCACGCAGCGCTCCTGCTGATCGACGCGCAGGGCGCGCGGCAGGTTGCCGGCGGTCTCGATCTACGAGGTGGAGTCGTGTGGTCGGACGACGGTCAGCGGGTGGTCGTTCGCCGCGACCGCGCGATTGCAGTGATCGAGACCGAAAGCGGTCGGGAGATCGGCGCTTGGCTGCCTCCCGGCGTTCGCAGCGCACACTCGATTGCGATGCGCGGCGACATGCTGTGGCTCGCGCTGCTCGGTTCCGGCGGCACATTCGTCGCACAGCTCCAGCTGGACGGTGGCGGCCTGACATTGTTGAATCAGCAGCGAGTCTCGGCAGAGATGACCCGTGACTGGACCCTGTCGCCGGACGGCAATCAACTCGCATTCACCGAGCAACGCGGCCTCAGCCTGAACGTCTCGGTCGTACCGACCGCCAACACCAGCGAGCCCTGGGTCTCGAAGCGATGGTTGGCAGACGATCAGGCCGCCGCAACAGCGCACAGATCGTACGTGAAGAGCGCCTCGCCAGTCTGGCGCACTGACGGGACGCTCGAGATCGGTAGCTGGTCTGACGCTGACGAGAGATTCACCCTACCCGCAGCCTGGCATGAGAACGGACAGTGGTTGGCGCTACGGTCATTGAGCGGCGCTGGTCCGGGCGACGTGACAGCCGAACGTCTCGTCTTGCGCGGTCCGGGCAACGAACTGTCCGAAGCGCCTGAAGGAATCAGATTTGTCGGCTGGTGGGCCGCGTGAGGTCTGGGCTGCTGGGATTCGTCTTGCTTGCCTCCATCCTGCTTGGCAGCGGGTATGTCGTCGGACAGTGGCTCAGAGGTCATACCTCGCAGGCCGCGCCATCGAGTTGCCCCTACAGCGGGGGAGGGCCTGCATTCTCGCTCCAGTCCTTCGAGGCGGATCGGGCTCGCCAGTTGTACCTGGACGCGCAGCGGCTCGCGGCCGTCAACCAGCTGTTTCCCGACGACGACGAGTTCCGGCTGCTGACGCTCACCGTCGGCGCGCAGCGCATCGAAGATGACTCCAGCGTCATTCCAGCGGAACTGCTCTACGCGATCGGCTGGATCGAAAGCAAAACCAATCAAACGTCCATCGAGGTCCCATATGGCGATCTGGGCCCGGCGCTGGTCTCGTTCGACTGCGGCTACGGACTCATGCAGGTCACCAGCAGCATCATCAACGATGGCGGGTTGCCGTCACGCTATGAGGCGCTGGTGGGAACCCACTTCGCCTACAACATCGCGGCCGGCGCGCGCATCCTGGTAGAGAAGTGGAACCAACCGCTGTATCCGATCGTCGGCGCGAACGATCCGAGTTACATCGAATCCTGGTACTACGCGCTCTGGGCCTACAACGGCTGGGCGGGTATCAATCACCCATCACACCCCAACAACGATCCGTTCCGCCCGATCTATGACTGTGCCGGTCCAAGAAACGGATATCCCTACCAGGAGCTTGTCCTCGGTTGCCTCGTCAATCCACCCGAGGTCGATGGTCGCCGTCTGTGGGAACCGCTCCCGGTATCGTTCCCCGACCGAGCGGCGCTGTCCGCGCCCGGCGGGCCGCTTGATCTTGCCGTGTTCTATGCGGGTCCCGACAACATCTAACTCCACCCCGGCGGTTCCGCCAC
>RKRS01000190.1 GCA_007571275.1 Dehalococcoidia bacterium | reverse complement strand
CCCCAGAACACAGCGATGTAACTGAACTCCGACCAGGTCGCGCCGACCACGGTGGTGACCCAGAGCGGACCCAGCGTCCCGGTCGGCGGCATGATCAACGACATCATCAGGAACACGAACACGACTGTCCAGAGAATGACGGCTTTAGAACGTGCGTATTGGACACCCGCAGCGATATCGCGGCTCGCCTGTCGCGCCGACTCACGGAAGCCTGTGCCTTGTGAAGCGCGGTGCTCCGCCGAAAACACGGTCCGGTACGACATCATCGCCAGAATCAGAATTTCCCCGAGATGCCCGAATGAGCTGATCGCAAACACGGTGCCATGTCCAAGTGAGTCGATCAGGAAGCCGGAAGTGAAGATCGAGACTGGCATGGCCCACTGCATCGCTGCGGAATTGAGCGCGATCCCGGCTGGCGTGAGGCGCGGTCCCAGAATCTCGGGCGTGATCGCCTGGCGCGTCGGTCCGTCGATGGCGTGCGCGGATGAACCCAGTGCGGTCAGCGCGAAGAACACCGCAATCGCGACCGTTCCACCGTCGCTGTACCACATCACCAGCGCGATCCCGATGTTGCAGACGAACGCCACCGCCTGCGTCACCATCAGAAGCCTGCGTCGGTCGAAGCGGTCGGCCAATGCGCCGCCGAGGAAACTGAAGAGGATCATCCCGAGCCCGCGCACCGTGCCGATCACCCCAACCATGAGGGTCTCGATTGAGTCTGGCGCGACGACGCGCATCCAGGCGATGGAAGCGACGAACTGCAGTGGCATCATGCCTTGGCCGACAACGAATCCGATCAGGAGCAGACGGAATTCGCGGTCACGGAGTGGGTCGAGACGCCCGGGATTACTAAGGACAACGCTGCTCATCAGTCCGATTTGACCACTTCCAGCACCGTGTGTCGTCGTCCCTGATGCACTTTGCCGACCTGCTGTGTCCCGAAGATGATTCCCAACCGACGCTGGAGGTAGCGCCTCAGACCGTTGACTGCCACGACTACCAGCAACCCCCCACTACTCAAAGCGTCATGTGTGTCGAGCAGGAGCTGATCGAGGGCGTCATTGCCTGCTTGCGCCGGCAGGTTGGAAACAACCAGATCATACGCGCCGCTGAAATGCCGCAGCCCGCGAACACCGTCACTCAGAGTCACGCTGGCATTGCTTAGTCGGTGACGAGCGATGTTCTCCGCAGCGGCATCAACGGCTCGAATGTCGGTATCGACCAGATCGATGCGCGAGGACGGCCAGCATGTGGCGAGCGTCAGTCCGATGGCGCCATATCCGCAGCCAAGGTCCAGAACACGGGATAGCGGCGGGAGTGACTCAAGCTCGCGGAGCAGGAGCGCGGTGCCTTCATCCAATGCTCGGGCCGAGAACAGCCCGTGGCGGCTGACCAACTCAATACGACGCCCGCCAAGTTCGATCGTCACTACCGGCTGTCGCGCCAGGTGCGTTCGGAGTGAGTGAAGTGAGTCCAGTGGAGTCGATTCGACCATTGGACGAATCACGACTGGTCGATCCGCGCCGAGACGGGCGTGAAGGCATCCATGTGCTCGGGGTCCATGCGGCGCACGATACCGGGATAGATGCCGGTTCGTTTGCCGGCGTTCGCTCCGGCAACGGCAATCTGGATATGGGACGGATGAGAGACCTTCGACATGGATCGATCGAGATCGGCAATGGTGACGCCTTCCCGTTTGAGTGCCGCCTCCGTGATTCCGCCGCCAACCTGCGCGGTCGCCAACCGCTCGCGAATCGGCAGCGCCGTCCGTTCCATGATCGCCTCGCGGACATCGTCTTTCGACCAGCCGTCACGTCGAAACACATCGGCGTGCTCGGGGCTGATCACCAGCATCGATGGACCGATCTGCCCGTTGGGGCTGAAAATGCGTTGAAATCCCATGGCGAGCGATCCGACCAGCGCGCGGGCAGTTCGGCTGTACTCATCGATGCATAATCGCGGTCCGCCGATCACGGGGAGCAGCGTGACCACATTCTCTCCGGGTTCGTAGCCATGCTCCACGTGTAGCGGCGGCCAGGGCGAGGCGTCCTCATGCTCAGCGAAGGTCAACGTGAACTTGTGAGCGCCGCCCTGCGCCGTCTGATCAATCTCTCCTTCTCGTGCGCCGCCAACGTTGCGCAGCACCAGGCGCAGCGCCCTGCCGATTGTCATGTTCGCTCGGTTGCCCTGTCCCAGAGCGTTCAGCCCCCAGTTCATCCCGATCCGTTCGCGGACCGGTCCATTGACGATCATCATCGGCGAGATGCCGTCGGTGCTGGCGATGGTCCCGTGCAACGGAAAGCGTCCGTCGCTGGCAGCGTGAACAGCGGCAATGATCACGGGGAAATATTGCGGCGACGCACCAGCCATCACCGCGTTGATCGCGATTTTCTCGACGGTCGCGGCAGCGTAGTTCGGTGGGATTCGTCCGATTAATGCTGACGGCTCATGCATCGTCGCGCTGAGCATTCGCTCGACCCGACGTCGAGTAGGCGGAACCGTAGGCAGGCCATCGGTGATCCCCTGCTCGAACATGAACTCGTAGACATCATCGTGATCGGCGACGTCGATCACGCGAGAACGCAGGACGTTCATGTGGCGCTCAGGAGCGAATACGGGCGGACGGAGGCGAGAACGTCGGGCTCGGAGCCGCCGGATTGCCGTCGCCGAAGATGCCCTGATAAATGCTGGTCCATTTGCCAGCGTGACTGCCTGCGACAGAGATCTGGATGAACGACGGATGAGCCACCTTCGAGAGCGGCATATCCAGGTCCGCTTCCGTCAGTCCGTGCTGTTCCGGCAGGTACTCGTTGATTCCACCGCCCATACTCGAAGTGGCCAGACGCTCACGCAGCGGCAGCGCGGTGAACTCCATGATCGCTTCGCGGATGTTGTTCTTCGACCAGCCATCGGCCCGGTAGACGTCAGCATGTTCCGGCGACACAACGAACATCGAGGGCGTAACTTGCCCACGCGGTTTGAGCACCTGCTGAAAGGCCATCGCGATGGAACCGGTGAGCGCGCGCGCCGTGCGGCTGGTCTGGTCAATGCAGACGCGTGGCCCGCCAGTGACGGGAATCAGCGAGACAACGCTGTCGTCGGGATCGTAGCCATGTTCAACGTGATACGGCTCCCACGGCGAGTAGTCCTCGTCTTCGGCATAGCTCAGCGTCCATTTGTGCCCGCCGCCCTGGATCGCCTGCTCGATCTCGCCCGGCACTGCGCCACCGATATTGCGCAGCATCAGCCGCAACGCGCGGCCAAGCGTCGAGTTGGCGCGATTGCCCTGACCCAGCGCGTTCAGACCCCAGTTCATCCCGATCCGTTCACGGACCGGGCCATTGACCAGCATCATCGGCGCGAGACCGGCCGTGGTCGCGATCGATCCATGCAAGGGAAACCGACCGCCGGCCGCGGCTTCAACTGAGGCCAGAATTGTGGGGAAGTACTCTGGCCTGGCGCCGGCCATGACCGCGTTGATCGCCGCCTTCTCGACGCTCAACGGCGCCAGATTGGGCGGTAATGTCGCGACCACTTTCTGGGGATCGCTCCAGTACTCGGGAGCGCAATCGAGCATCCGATCAACCCGCTCGCGCGTTGGCGGAACCACCGGCAGACCGTCGGTCATGCCCTGATCGAACATGAACTCGTAAACGTCGTCGTGATCGGCGATCTCGATCAGACGCGCGTGCGGGTCACGGCTCGTGGACTCTGCGGAATCTGTGGACGCCATGCAGGACCCTCTCTGAATGAGGGCGGTAATGAACAGGAGGCGATGGACACCCGTCGTTAGTCGACGGGCGCCATCAAGGTGTCAAGAATTTCGTCGACGAAGCGCTCGGCGTGTTCGTGCATCTCGGCGTCCGTGCGGTCCTGCATCGGATGCGGAATGAAGACGCGTCGCACCTCTTCGAGTCCGAGTCGCTCAGCCTGGTGACTGGCGGCCTTGATGAACTCAGAGGTGGCAACGAAGACGCTGGGCTTGCCCTGCAGCTCGAAGAATACGGTGTCGTGCACACTGCACGTCGTGCAGGATCCTCAATCAGCCAGCGCTTCGATGACGAAGTCGCATTCCTCCAGAATCGCTTGCTTGATCGGTTCGGGAGCCGGCTTGGCGACGGTCGGCTTCATGAAGCGTCGAGTCTCAATGCCCGGCGCTCGCTCGTGCAGCAGCTCTTCGAGTCGGTCGAGGAACACATCGCCGCGAGGCTTCGATATATCGAGCAGTGCGACAGTGCCATGCAGCGCCTCAGGGCGCGGGGTGAGCGAGCGCTTGATCGGCACTCGTTCGTCGGTCGGATCGAGGATCTGGGTAACCATTAGACCTTCTCCATCAACACGCCGTCTGCAGGGTTGCGGCGCGTCGTGTGTCTGACACGCAGTCTACTCTTTTCATCATCGGATCCTGGTTCACGGTCGCCGGATGTTTGGCTCGAACGCTCCCAGATCTCGCCCACCCGAAGCGCGTTTATCCATATCGGCCCCTCGCGCTCCACGGATTGTCAATGCCCCGCTGGGCCCAATCATCGCGCTCGTCGGCGTGGAGTAGACTCCGCCAGCCCAACCGCCGAGGATGGTGGAGAATTTCGCAGCCGAAGAGCCAGCGACGACCAGGATGATGTTCGACTTGTCGCGGAACTTCGGCACCGGTACGTCGAGCGCCGCCTCGCCGCCGAAGCGGTCGATGATGCTGGGTGGCAAGCCACAACCAGCGTCCTCTGAGCGCAGACGGTACTTCAGGGGAATCGACGTCTCCTCCATGATGCATTCGCGCACGTCGTCCTTCGACCAACCCGAGCGCCCGAAGATGCCGGCGTGGTCGGGTGAGAGCACGACCAGCGTGTCAACCATCGGCGACTTCGGGTCCTGCATGCAGCTCATGGATAGCGCGAGTGTGCCGGCCATGCCACGGCCGTCGCGCGAACGCTCGTCGGCGACGGTCGCCGGACCGCCCGACATTGCCATCAGCGTGGCGACGTCATCCGTTGGTGCAAATCCGTACTCAACCGCGAGCGATTCCCACGGGCTGGCGTCCTCGTTCTCGGCGAAGTTCATCGTCAGGCGGTGCGGACCACCTTGGGTCGCGCGGTCAGTACCGCCGGGGACGCTGCCGCCGACGTTGCGAGCGCAGAGCCGAAGCGCCCGCCCGATCGCTGCGTTGGCGCGGTTACCGCTACCCAACGCGCCATGCAGATAGTTCATGCCGATGCGGTCGCGGATCGGTCCGTTGAAGACGCCAACCGGCGTTGCGCCCATGGTGGTCGCCAGCACGCCATGGATATTGAAGCTCTCCGTGCAGGCGATCTCGACCAGCGCGATGATCGACGGCAGGTACTCCGGTTTGGCGCCAGCCATGACCGCATTGATCGCGATCTTCTCGACCGTGATCGGCGCCAGGTTCGGCGGCATGATCGCCACCTCTTCCTGCGGATCGCGCGGGGCGCCCTGCAGCATCTTCCAGACCCGCTCACGCGTCGGCGGGACGACGGGGAATCCATCGGTGTAGCCTTGGTCGTACATGAACTCGTGGAGGTCGTCGCTGGAAGCAAGATCGACCACGCGTGAGAGCAGGTCGCCGCTCTTCAGCGCCTGTAGTCGCTCATAGACGCCGGGCTCGTAGTTGCGGGCGCCACAACCAGGGCGTTGTTCGGGCAGCGACTCCCAGTCGATCGCGGTATCGCCGCCTGATCGACCGGCAAGGGTCATCGACTCGCTGGCGATCTCTCGCCACTCGTGCTTGTCGAAGCCGAATGTCTGCAACGTGCAGTTCTGCCCCTGGTCATACAGGAAGAGTGTGGGCACCGTGTCAATGTCGGTCTCGTAGGAGAGATCGAGCGCGTCGTCATCCAGGAGCGGCATCGTCAGATCGTGCCGTTCCTTCAGCACGGCAATGTCGTCACGCTTCTGTACTGCGACCCAGACATCGAGACCATCATCTGTGGCTCGATGAACCGCCTCAAGCAGTGGCAGGGTCAGATTGCAGGTGTCGCAGTCTTCCTTGACCAGAGCGAGTAAGACCGGACCTTCGGGAGGAAACTGCTTTTCCTGGCCATCGGCGTCGAGGAGTGAGAATGTCGTCGGAGGATGCATATGCGCAGTCTAACGTTGATTTGGCGCGCGATTGACGCTGCCAGCGGTTGGCGCGACACTACGGGAAGAATAGTTGAGGGGTGTGATCCAATGTCTCAGCTTCGACAGATGCTCTTGGCGCTGCTCGTGGTCGGTGGGTTGAGCGCGTTGACGCTTGGCGCGGCGGCGGCGGGCGAGTACGCCATGCAAGAGCCGTTGCAGGTGGCGGAAGCCGGTGGTGAAGAAGAAGACAGCTTCCATGTCTCGGATGAGACGCTCGCCACGTCCCTGTTCATTCCCTTCTGTTTCGTCGGCGCGACGCTCGCGGTATTCATCTGGGCGATTCGCAATCGCGCCAAGCGGATCGATGACGAAACTCCGATGCCATGGTGGCGCACCCGTCAGTGGTACACGCGCGGCACGGAAGACGACCTCTAGGACAGCGGAGCTGCGGTCGGCTCCACCAAGTCGTGCCAGGTCAGTCCGACTCAGAAGAGCAGCCGCCCCAAGCGCTTCCGATATTCCACAACCACTGGCTGGTCATCGCCGAGCATGGCGAAAATGCCGAGCAAACACTTGCGCGCCACCTCGTCATTCGCTGACTTGTCGATCTTGACCGACTCAAGCAGTTCGTCCAGCGCCTGCATCCACTGACCCTCCAGGGCGAGCAGGCAGCCGTGCCGATATCGGGACATCGGATCGTCGGGGGCAACAGCGACGGCGCGGCGGATTTCGTCAGCTTCGTAACCCTCGAGCGCGGACGACAGCTCCATCGAGATCAGGACGCTCCTGCTCATCGGGTGGCTGGGCCAGCGGCGGGCGAGCTGCGCAGCTCGCTCGGTCTCGCCCATGCGGACCAGGACTGCCGCCAGTCCAACGCCGGCGGGCTCATGATCGGGATTCTCGTCCAGCGCCGCCTCGAAATGGAGGCGCGCGATGGGAATCTGGTTTTCCTGCATCATGCGATAACCCTCGGCGGCCTTGATATCCGCCTCTGAGGGAATCAACGAGTCAAAGAACGCTCGCACCTGTTCCTCGGGGATAGCGCCGACGAACTTGTTGACGAGCTGTCCGCCGACAAAAGCGAACACCGCCGGGATTCCTTCAACCTGGAGGGCGCGCGCGACCTGTGGATTCTCGTCCGTATTGACTTTGACGAGCTGGAGTTGACCATCGCGCTCGTATGCCAGTTTCTCGAGGATCGGGCCGAGTACGCGACAGGGTCCGCACCAGGGCGCCCAACAATCGACAATGACGGGCAGCTCGTGCGAGCGCTGGAGCACATCCTGCTGGAACGTGGCGTCGGTTGAATCGATCACCACGGCGACATGTCCATGCAAACCCTGCGGCTCCGATGACGGCGGTTCCTGCTCGGACGGCGGCGGCGCTTGCCGCATCGGGATTGGCGCCGGGGGCGGTGTTGGAGGCGCTTGCTGTACGCGGCGCATGGGCTGTCCGGAGGCGGAGTAGATCACCGGCCCGGATGGCTGCGAAGGCTGCTGTTGCGGGGGAGGCTGAGGCGCGCCGCGTTGGACTCGGTCGCGGGGAAACGGGATCGGGTCAGGCGGACGCTGTGTCATGCGGCTCTCCGTAGGGTCGATTACCAGTTGGTGTAGCGCTTGCGCTTGGGGAAGTTGGCGGATCGGTTCTTGCTTGAGTTGTTCTCGAAGATACCGGCCACCACACGCTCCGACGCAGCCTCGCAAGTCGGACAGGGTTGTGGCTCCGAGGCCTGAGACATCGGACGAATCTTCTCAAAGCTCTCGCTGCACAGTTCGCAGCGATAGGTGTAGACGGGCATATCGTCAGTCTCCTGCAAACACTTGCCTGTGTATGTCCCTGTTGCAGGGAGTTTATCGTGATGTCGCTTCGCGCTGCATGCCACGCGCCGCGGCGGAGATGTTCAGCGCCCAGGCGACCTCTTGTACATCGTGCACGCGGACGACGTGCGCACCCATCCAAGCTGCGAGCACATTGAACGCAATCGTCGCCTCCATCATGCCTGGCCTGCTCTGCGCGTCGTGGGAGCGTAGCTCTCCGTGCCCTAACATCTCGGCCAGGAAGCCCTTACGCGAGGCCGAGATCAGTACCGGATGCCCCAGGTTCGAGAGATTGGGCAGATCGAGAAGCAACCGCAGGTTATCGCTCAGCCCCCGACCGAATTGAAATCCCGGATCAATCCAGACATCCGGCGCGCCAGCGGCTTCAATCTCCCGAGCGCGACGGTCGAGATAGCCGCGCACTTCAAGCGCCACATCCTGGTACTCATGCGTGGCCTCGCGGTGCCGCTGTGGTTTGCCGCGCATATGCATCACGGCGATCGGCGTGTTCGTCTCGACCGCGACCGCAACCGTTGACGGATCGGCGCCAGTGATGTCGTTGATCAAATGCGCGCCCGCGTCAACCGCAGCCCGCGCGACCTCAGCGGTCCAGGTATCGACAGAGACCAGATGACCCTCGGCGACCAACATCGCGATCACCGGGGCAACGCGGGCGATCTCTTCCGCTGGCGATACTTGCGCGGCGCCAGTGCGCGTGGACTGGGCCCCGACGTCAATGATCACAGCGCCGGCGGCTCGTAACTGATCGGCTCGACGCGGCGCGCTCCCGACATCGACAATCGATTCGCTCACGGGAGAATCAGTTGCGACGTTGAGGATGCCCATCACGAGGCATCGGTCGGTTGCGTCGAGCGTTTGACCGCCGAGTTCGATCAACATCGTCGAGCCCTAACGTCGTCGGTTGACGTAATGAGGACTGCGGCCAAAGAAGACCTGGGCCGCTTCCATGATCGACTCGTTCAACGTCGGGTGGGCGTGGATGGATTCAGCGAGATCGGAGGCTCGCGCTCCCATCTCAACGGCCAGCACTCCTTCACCGATCAGCTCTCCCGCGCCCGGCCCGACGATCTGCATGCCCAGGATTCGCTCCGAGCCACGCTCGATCACGAGCCGCGTCAGGCCATCGTTGCGGCCGGACGCGCTCGCGCGTCCCAGCGCCGCCCATGGGAAGCTCACGGTCACGGCGTCAATATCCAACGCTGTGGCGTCGGACTGTGTCAGTCCGCACCAGGCAATCTCGGGATCAGTGAAGATGACTGCAGGTACGGCAAGCGGGCGGAACGACGATGGTTCACCGACAATCGCCTCAACCGCGACCGAAGCCTCGGCCGTCGCCTTATGGGCCAACATCGGCTCACCAGCGACATCGCCGATAGCAAAAATCGAAGGCTCAGCGGTCCGCCGCTGGACATCGGTGAGGATGAATCCGCTGTCGTCGATGTGGACGCGGGTGCGGTGGAGACCGAGTCCTGCGCTGTTCGGGCGACGCCCGGTTGCGATCAGGACACGCTCGAAGCGCTCAGTGCGTTCGACGCCCTCTTTGTCGGCGATGACCGCCTCAATCCCCCCCTCAACCTCGGCCAGCGAGACCACGGTGGTGTTGACCTTGATCGCCTTCAGGCGTGCGCGGAGGCTGCGCGCCAATACGCGCACGAGATCGTGCTCGACACCAGTAAGAATCTGCGGCAGCGACTCGACAACCGTCACTTCAGCGCCCAATTCCGCGTAGACGGTCCCCAGTTCCAGGCCGATGTAGCCTCCGCCGATCACCAACAACGACTCGGGCACGTCTCGCAGCTCCAGCGCGTCGGTCGAGTCCATGACGCGATCTGACTCGATTTGCAGAGATCGCGGCGTGATCGGTGTTGAGCCGGTGGCCACAATCAGCGCGTCGAAGTCGACTGGTAGAACCTCGCTGTTGGATTCGACATTGAGCTGACTGGCGTCCCGAATGCGTCCGTAGCCCTGTTGATACTGAACGTTGTGCTGCCGACGCAGGAGCCCGAGGCCATTGGTCATCTTGCGGACAACGCTGTCCTTCCAGTCGCGCAGGGCATCGACATCGATATCAGGCTCGCCAAACGAGACTCCCCACTCGGAGGCATGGCGGGCCTCGCGGATTAATTTGCCGACATGCAGAAACGCTTTGGACGGGATGCATCCCTCGTAGAGACAGACGCCTCCCGGCTGTGGGCGGGTATCGACGAGGGTGACGTCCAGACCTCGTTCGGCGGCGTGAAAGGCGGCGGGGTAGCCGCCGGGCCCGGCTCCGAGCACGACCAGGCGTAGCTTGTCGCTGGTCGGAGAGTTGTCGTTGACCACGAGCTAACTCCCGAGCGCCAACACGAGCGGTTGGCGAATGACATCGGCGATCCAGGTCATGAATCGTGCTCCATCAGCTCCGTCCATCACGCGATGGTCAAAGGTAAACGAGAGCGGCAGAATGCTTCGCGGCTGCCAGTTGCCCAGGGGTTCCGACCAGACCGGTCGACGTTCCGCTCGCCCAATCCCCAGAATCGCCGTGTTGGGATGGTGAATGATTGGCGTGAAGTGTCCCGTACCCAAGCCGCCAAGGTTAGTCACGGTGAAGCTGCTACCGCGGAAGTCCTGAAGCCCAAGCTCACCCGCGCGAGCCCGCTCTGAGACATCGGTCAACTCCACCGAGAGCTGAATGATGTTCTTCTGATCGACATCACGAATCACGGGAACGACCAGGCCTCTCGGTGTATCAACGGCAACGCCCAGATGCACATAACGCTTGAGCACCAGCTCGTCATTCTCGGCGTCGATGGAGCTGTTGACGTGTGGATGCGCCTTCAATGCCGCGGCGGTGATTTTGAGCAGGATGGCGGTGATGGTCAATCGGCCGCCGGCCTCTTCCGCACGGCCTCGATAGTCGCGGCGAACCTGTTCCAGTTCGGTCACGTCCGCCGTATGGAACAGGGTGACGTGAGGAACTTCGTGCCAGGAGAGCGTCATGTTCCGCTTGATCGTGCGGCGCAGTCGGCTCATCGAGACACGCTCAACCGCTCCGAACTCGGTGAAGTCGGGCAGTGGGCCGGGTGAGACCGCCGTATGGTTGGTGGCTGGCGCCTGGATCGGCGCCTCCCTCGAGTGTCGCTTGACGTCCTCGATGTCGATTCGTCCGGCAGGGCCTCTGCCGCTGACGCTGCGAATATCTACGCCGATCTCACGGGCAAATCGTCGCACCGATGGCGATGCGAACACTGGTCTTGATTCCAGATCCCCTTCGGCCAACGGCGGCGGCGCGGCAAGCGGGACGTGTGGGATCGGGGCTGACTGCTCGGCTACAAGCGGAGCCGGCCCGGGCGAGCGCTGCTCACGGATTTCAGCAGTGGGTGTGTCAGGGGGCGTCGGCGGTTGCTGGGTTACCACACGTTGAGCCTGAGCAGGGGTTGATGTTTGCTCAGGTTCCGGAATCGCGGAATCGACGGGGGCTGCTGAGACAACGCGTTCGATGCTGAGAACTGGATCGCCAGGCCGAATCGTGTCGCCGGGACGCACGTGAATGGCGCTCACCGTGCCTGCGACTGGCGATGGCAAGTCGAGCGTGGCTTTCTCGGTCTCGATCTCGATGAGTGGCTGCTCAATCGCTATGAGGTCACCAACACGCACGTAAATCTGCAGAACGTCCGCCTCTTCAATGTCCTCGCCCAAATCGGGCAGGAGGACGGCGCTGGCGTCGGATGCAGTGGTCGTCATGTTGATTCCCTAACGGAGCATCGGATCGGTCCGAGTCGGATCGATGCCAAGCTGAGCGCGAGCCTGAAGCAGCACATCTCCGTCAACTTCGTCACGGCGACTGAGCGCACTCAGCACTGACCAGACCACGTGATTCGCATCGACTTCGAAGAAATCGCGCAACGCCTCTCGCGTGTCGGAGCGACCAAATCCGTCGGTGCCCAATGCTGTCAGCGGACCGGGCAACCAGCGGGCGACCAGGTCGGGAAGCGATGCGGTGTAGTCAGTGGCAGCGACGATCGGCGCGTCGCACTCGCCCAACGAGGTTTCCAGCCATGACTTGCGCGCTTCCTCCAGAGGATGGAGCCGATTCCAACGATCAACCTGCAGGGCCTCGCGGCGCAGCTCGGTATATGACGTCACCGACCAGACGTCGGTTCGGATGTGGTATTCGTCGCGCAAGATCTCCTGCGCGCGTCGGACCTCGTTGAGGATCGGTCCACTGCCCAGGAGCCGCGCCTGCGGGGCTTCGCACGGGGAGATCGGATAGATGCCACGCAGAATGCCCTGACGAACAATTTCGGACTCGGGCATTGGCGGCTGAACGTAGGACTCGTTTTCGACGGTGACGTAATAGAAGACGCTCTCGTCTTCATCGTGCATTCGGCGTATGCCTTCCTGCACAATGACGGCGATCTCGTAGGCGTAGGCCGGGTCGTAGGCGACCAGATTGGGAATCGTGGAGGC
>RKRS01000194.1 GCA_007571275.1 Dehalococcoidia bacterium | reverse complement strand
GCGTTGAATCGCGCCATGATTGTCCCCAGCTGACTCGGCTCGGTCGAGAATCCGGCGGCCATCATGTGACCACCGCCACGGATCAGCAAATCGCGTGAAGCGTCCAGCATCCGCACCAGGTCGAAGCCGGCGGCGCTGCGACCGGAGGCCCGCGCCTCGCCGTCGACGATCGACCAGACGAACGCCGGTCGCGACCACTGGTCGGCCAGCCGTCCCGCGACAATGCCAACGATCCCGTGGTGGATGTTCTCGCCACCGACGAACAACACCAGCGGCGCCTGGCCAGCGCCATCCAGTTGCCTGCGGATCTGTCCTTCCGCATTGGACATGGCCTCCGCGGTCAGTCGTCGGCGTTCCTCGTTCAGCCGTTCCAGCCGACTCGTCAGCTCGCGGGCTGCGGCTGGCTCGCGTTCCAGCAACATCTCCAACGCCAACGACGCATCATCCAGTCGACCAGCCGCATTAATTTTGGGCGCGAGCTGGAAGCCGATCGTCTCGGTATCGACCAGGCCGGACCCCCGTCTTCCCTTAAGCAGCTCGCGCAATCCCGGCCGAGTGGTCGACTCCAACGCGCGTAATCCCTGATGCACGATCCAGCGGTTCTCGCCGCGCAATGGGACGACATCAGCGACCGTCGACATGGCCGCCAGGTCGAGCCAGCGGCTGCGCTCAGGCGCTGCGCTGAACCGCTCGGCCAAGGCCTGAGCGAAGCGATAAGCGATGCCGCCCGTCGAGAGTTCGGACAGCGGATGTCCCTTCGGCGCGTGTTTTGGCGTCACGATCGCCGCGGCGTTGGGCAACGACTCAGCCGGCTCATGATGATCGAGCACCACGACATCGAGACCGTGCTGGTCACGCGCGGCTGCGATCTCGTTGAGCGCCGTGATGCCGCAGTCGGCCGTGATCAGCACGCTCGCGCCGTCGGCGGCCAGCTGCGCCACGGCGGCGTCCTGTAGTCCGTAGCCCTCGCGCTCTCGATGGGGAATGAACGGACGCGCGTCGATGCCGATCTCCCGCAACGCCTCGGTCAGGATCGCCGTGCCGGTGATCCCGTCCACGTCATAGTCGCCGTAGATCGCCACCGGTTCATCGCGCTCGGCGGCCAGCCCGATCCGATCAATCGCCTGCGTCCAGTCGCCCAGCACCGACGGGTCGGCTGGCTGATACCACTCCGGATTGAGGAACTCCTGCGCGGCTGGCACGGTGTCGATACCGCGCATCCTCAGCAGTCGACCGATAAATGACGGCGCGTCCAGTCCGGTAATCGGCGGCGCATCGTGCGGTTCAGTGATCCGCCAGGTTCGGCCGAGCCATCCGTCCGATCGTTCACGCGCCACGATCTCGAACCGCTCCCGAATTCGCTGGCTCAGCCCTCCCAGCGGCGGAAGACGAGACAGGCGTTATGCCCGCCAAAGCCCATCGAGTTGGATATCGCCACCCGCACGTCCCGCTCGCGACACACGTTGGCGGTGTAGTCGAGGTCGCAGTCGGGGTCGGGATTCTGGAGGTTGATCGTCGGTGGAATCACACTGCTGCGGATCGCCTCGACCGTCGCCAGCGCCTCAACCGCGCCCGCAGCGCCAAGCAGGTGGCCGGTCATCGACTTCGTCGAAGAGACCGACAGACCGTACGCCGCCTCGCCGAAGACGCTCTTGATCGCCATCGTCTCGAACTTGTCGTTGAGCGGGGTCGATGTGCCGTGCGCATTGACGTAGTCAACTTCTGACGGCATGATGCCCGCCCGTTCCAGCGCCAACGACATCGCCCGCACGCCTCCATCGCCGCCCTCAGCTGGTTGGGTGATGTGATAGGCGTCGCCCACGGACGCGTATCCGCACAGCTCGGCCAGAATTTCCGCCCCGCGACTGATTGCGTAATCGGCCCGCTCGAGCACCATCACGGCGGCGCCCTCACCCATCACGAAGCCGTCGCGCTCCGCGTCGAAGGGACGCGACGCCGTCTCCGGGTCGTCGTTGCGGGACGACAGCGCCCGCGCTGAGGCGAAGCCCGCCACCGCCATTTCGCAGAGCGGCGCCTCGGCCCCGCCCACGACCATCACGTCGGCCTCGTTGCGACGGATCGTCTCCGCCGCCAGGCCCAGCGCGTCAGCCGCCGAGGAACAGGCCGACATCGGCGCCAGATTCGGGCCACGCGCCTGAAGCGCAATCGAGACCTGTCCCGAGCCCATGTTGGGCAGCATCATCGGCACCGCGAACGGCGACACCCGATCAGGTCCGCGAGAATCCAGAATCCGAAACTGCTCCTGGGTCGTGGCGATCCCGCCGATACCCGTGCCGATCATCACGCCGACCCGATCGGAGCCGTCGAATCCGCCCTCGAATCCGGCGTCTGCCGCTGCTTCGCGCGAGGCCACGATCGCGAACTGTGAATAACGATCCATCCGTCGCGCATCTTTGCGCGGCATGTGTTCGCCAGGATTCCAGTCGCTGATCTCCGCGGCAAAGCGCACTGATAACCGAGAGGGGTCGAAAATCGAGATATTCCTGACGCCCGAGCGTCCGGCGACCAGGGATGTCCAGGTCTCAGCCGCTGTGTCGCCGACCGCCGTGATCGCCCCCATCCCCGTCACCACAATGCGCTCGTCCATATCGTCCCCCAAGATCAGTGCGCTCTCAGCCTACCCCGTTACCGGGCTCTCAGAGCGCTGGAAGACCAGAATCTATTGCGCGACAGGCGACGCCCTGTGGAGAGCCCCCATCGGTCGCTGCGCGACCACCTCCCCCACTGGGGGAAGTTCAAACCGTCCTTGATCACACATCCCTCATTGGGGGCAGTCTGATCGGGAACGGAACCGCGCTAGCCGCCGGCGGCCGCCTGACCGTGGGAATACCACTCCTCGGTCTCTTCGCCCGGCTCGGGCAGGACCATCCCGCCCTCCATCGTCCACTTGGCTGGTCCCTCGGTGATCCGACCGCCGAAGTCTTCCGAGGCCACGCCAGTGATCTCTTGGAACGCCTCCATCAGGTCGCTCAGCAGTTGCGTCTTGAGTTCTTCCGGACGTCCGGCGCGATTGCCGCCATCGAGGAAGTACGGAGTGTCGAAGCGGTCATCGCCGCCTTCGTCGAAGACCACGTGCACGAAACTACGCGGCGCGCCCGTCGATCCACAGTGGATGTCCGTGAGCGCCTTCGCCACCGCCGCGCGCTGGTCATATGGCACCGAATCCTTGGGCACGACACATCGGTAATACGGCATCTCAGACTTCCTCTTTCGTTGTCAGGTGTGCGTTCATGCTAGCTCACAGCGTTAAGCGTCGCGTGCCGAGACGACCAGCTCGTCGACCGTGCAGCCGCTGATGTTCATCCACATATCGCAGATTCGGCGCATGACATCCTCACGCAGCTCCTGCGTCACCCCGCCGACGATGCTGCCGCGAACCAGCGACGTCGTCGACGGCTCGCCCGCGCGGAAGGCGAATCCCGTCGGAATGTCTGTGAATGTCACCGGCACATCGTCTGCTGACTCGCCCAGCGCTTCCTGGCTGATCTGCCGCAGTCCCGCCGCAAGCTCGGCCCGTGTGTCCTCTCCGATCTGCCCCTCCTGCATGGTGCAATGGAAACTCACTCGTGACATTGGTCAGCGCGTCCAATCGTTACTGCCAGACTCGTTCGGAGTGTAATGCTCGAGGAATTCAAACT
>RKRS01000129.1 GCA_007571275.1 Dehalococcoidia bacterium | reverse complement strand
ATGGAAGGTGGCGCTTGGAGCTATGCGTTGGCCTGCACCAGATCCACGATCTCGTCGACCGTCGCGTCGCGCCAGGACGCCCATTCGTCCGACGACTGCAAGTCGCGGTAGCTCTGGCGGATGCGCGCGCGCATCTCGTCTTCCGACTCGCCCTCCTGGCGGCTGAACAGCCTCTGCATGTTCGCCATGTGCTCGTTCGCCACCGCCGGGCGCTCGATCCAGTGGCCGATGTACTCATGGTCGAGGGTGTAGATCACCGCCGTCGGGATCGACTCGTGCAGGCCGTCCTTGAGGAACTCCGACATAATGTCGTTGTTCTCGTCGCGCGCGAAGATGCGTAGCTCCCAGCCCGCCGTCGCGGCGATCTCGGCCAGCACCGGCAGACCGCGGTAGACGTCCGGGCACCAGTCCTCGCCCAGCACCAGCATCTTCAGACGCGGCAATGACTGCAGCGCCTCGCGGCCCTCCTCCGAGATCTGCCAGGCGCCCATGTTGCGGACGAATCGCTCCACGTTCGCGTCGCCGCGCGGCGCGCCGCCCGGGGTCAGGCGCTGGAAGTTCTCCTCCGAGTTGATGTAGGCCAGGTACTGGTTCCAGGTCATGCCAGACTTGAACCGCTCCGGCGTCACGACCGATTCCGTTGTCGCTGTCGTCATCGCGCTGCTCCTTCATGTCATCGCGCAAAGGTCAAAGCTGCATATTCGCAGTCACAGGCAGTGTAGAAGGATGTTCCTCACGTGGGCAAAATCCACGCTTCCCCTGTTGCGGTTTGAAACTTCCCCCTCTGGGGGAAGCTGTCCCGTAGGGACTGAAGGGGGCTCCCCACTCGCAGCTGGTCAGGGAAGCCCCCTCAGCCGCTACGCGGCAGCTCCCCCAAAGAGGGAGCCCTGAACACTTCCCCCTCTGGGGGAAGTCGTCACGGAGTGACGGAAGGGGGCTCCGAGATCGCCTGTCAGTGTTCCTGGTGACAGGGACAGGTGCACTCATCCAGCGAGTAACGCAGCACGTCGACGTACGTCGCCTCGGCCAGATGCTCGGCCAGCTGTGGCGGTAACCTGAGACCCTCCGTCGCGCCCGCCTGCGTCACCGACGCGAACGCGTAGACGGCCATCGCCGCCGCGCGGTCGATCACATCCGCGATATCGCTCCTGAGAACGCCCTCTTCGCCAGTATGCCGTTCATCCAACGCCACACCTCACAGTTAGTCCCGCCGTAATCTGCTTGATGGCAAGATGCGCTTAGGATACACCTGAGCGCCAGCGATGTTCGCTGGCCTGTCCACCGTTGCACATCCGCACAGAGAACGGATTCCGCCATGTCCCAGTTCGAGTTTGGCTGTCAAATCCCCGCCTGGCACTGGCACTGGGACGTCTCCGAGCTGCGCGACTGGGCCCAGGGCGTGGAAGCCATCGGCTGCGATTTCATCTCCATGGCCGACCACGTGATCTACGCCTACGCCCGCGACGACCGACCACAGACCGGTCCCTACACCGACGATGTCCACCAGCACGAGGTGATGACCACGCTCGCCTGGCTCGCCGGCCTCACCAACCGCGTCGCCCTGCAGACCAACGTGCTGGTCCTGCCCCAGCGCGAGCCGGTGCTGGTGGCCAAGCAGGCCGCCGAGATCGACATCCTCTCCGGCGGACGCATGCGACTCGGTATCGGCGTCGGCTGGCAGTGGCAGGAGTTCGATGCGCTGGGCGTCAACTTCCGCCAGCGACCCTCGCGCATGGAGGAATACATCCGCGTCCTGCGCGCCTGCTGGACCGAGGAACCAATCAGCTTCAGCGGACGCTACGTCAAGATCGACAACATGTCGGTGATGCCCAAGCCGGTCACGCCGGGCGGTCCGCCGATCCTCTTCGGCGGCTTCTCCGACCCGGCCATCGAGCGCACGGCGCGACTCGGCGATGGTTGGATCGCGCCGGTTCAGAGCAACATGGATCAGCTCGCCGATCTACTCACCCGCCTGCGCGCGCAGCTCGAACGGAACGAGCGCGACCCGGACGAGTTCCCGATCCAGTGGCTGCCGCCGCTCGACGCCGACATGTCCAACACCCTGCGCCTGCTCAGCGCCGCCCGCGACGCTGGCATCACCCGACTCGGCGTCGGCATGCCCAACTACGACCGCGAGCTCGCGATCCCGGTCGACGAATACCTCAAGACCATCGAAGCCGCCTGGCGCGAAGTCTGGCCCGAAGTGCGTGGCTAGCGCAGTTCTTCCCGCGCTGACAACCAGGCCGTGCCCGCTCCTATGACCGTACCACTAAGGCTGAATCCAACCGCCACGGTCCGGCGAGTGTCGAGATCCCATCCTGTCGTTGCGAGGACGGCAAGCAGGCTGATCACGAATATCAGCACACTGATTAGGAAGCCGCATGCGAATCGCTCGATCCGCCGGTTGACCGCCCGAATCCGAGCCTGATACGGCTCGAGTACCGGATCAGTGTCTGAAGCCATCGTCAGCGTCCCTCACTTTGTTTGGATTTAGCCGAACACCGCCAGCAGCGTTGCCGCTACGCCAAGCGCCGTGAGGACCACGCCCACCGCGACACCAAGCGCTGTGTAAAGACGTGACGTCAACCGCGTTTCGCGCTCGGCCGCGTCCTGCATGATCTCCGCCTGCATGGCCCGCATATCGCTCCGTAACGCAGCCATCTCGCTGCGCAGCTCGTTGATGTCCTGCTTCGTGGTGAGACCGTCCAGGGCTTCGTCGAACGTCTCGTCCAGCGCCGTGACCAGCTCCTGCGCCGGTTCCTCATCCGCGATCTCGCCGTCGACCAGGATGTTGCGGAATCGCAGCGTGTCGATGATCGCCACAACCGCCCCTCTCCCTCACGACTCCGCGTCTGATGGCATTGTAGATGACCCAGACCAGCTTGGGCCTGGCCAAACACCGCCTGGCGCGAAGTCTGGCCTGAAGTGCGTGGCTAGCCGAAGCCGAGAATCAATCCGACAGCCAGAGTGAGTCCGGCCAATAGCGCCGTGAGAAACACGATCGTCAACTGACGATCACGCAGGGCTGCGTCGCGCTCCTGCTCAGCGAAGAGCGTTTTCATCTCTGCGCGAAGGACGTCAATCGAATCTTGTGACACCGTGTCGCGCTGATGCTGTGCGAACTCGTCGTTCAACACTTCCGTCAGCTGAGCCGCGGACTCCTCCGATGCGATCTCGCCTTTGACCAGAACGTTCCAAAATCGCAGCGTGTCAAATCGCGCCATGCTCGTCCTCCGTTGCCGCTCGACTTAGCCGAACACCGCCAGCAGCGTTGCCGCTACGCCAAGCGCCGTGAGGACCACGCCGGTTGCGACCGTCAGCCGCGCCGACATTCGCGCTTCGCGCCCGGCCGCGTCCTGCTTCAGTTCAGCGACTATCTGGGCAAGGTCCTGCCTCGTGGCGAGACCGTCGCGACTGTCGTCGATGGGGCAGAACCGGGGCCGATCAATGCGGACTGCCACGCGACGCCTCCCTCACTCCAGACCAGCATAGCGACGATTCGTGACCGACGGCTCCCGCGACAACTCCCGCCGAATCATCGCCACCCACTCCGCATCCAGACCCAATGCTTCTGTTACGGCGTCATCAATCGCAATACGTACCGGGTCATCATTCATCTGCGGTAATGGCAGCAGTGTTTCATCTTTCAGATCGTCGAAG
>RKRS01000122.1 GCA_007571275.1 Dehalococcoidia bacterium | reverse complement strand
GGGAATGACGGTGTTGGGTTGCAGCCCTCCGATGCGCGGAAGCCCCCTCAGTCGCTGCGCGACAGCTCCCCCAGAGGGGGAGCTGTTCGTTGGAAAGAACGAGGAAGAGCTGCACGCGCAAGCAGGAACCTACCGATGCAGCTGCGATATCTCGTCGCGTAGCTGCTGCAGACCCATCGGGCCCAGCTCCAGCGCCGCTTTGTGGAACGCCTTGAGGTTGAACGCGGCGCCTTGTCGCTCTCGAACCGACTGGCGCGCGGCGAGCCATTCGCGCTCGCCGACTTTGTACGAGATCGCCTGGCCCGGCCAACCGAGATAGCGGTCGACCTCGCTGGCCAACATCTGCTCGGGGAAGAATGAACGCTCGATCAGGAAGGGCAGGGCCAGCTCGGGACGCCAGGTCTCGCCGCCGTGGTACGGTTCCCGCTCAGGGATCGGCAATTCGAGGTGCATACCGATATCCACCACGACTCGCGCTGCGCGTAGCGCCTGACTGCTGAGCAGGCCCATGTAGTAGGACGGATCCTCGAGGTAACCCAGCTCCGCCATCAGTCGCTCGGCGTAGAGCGCCCAGCCTTCGACGTAGCCGGATGTGCCAGCCAGCAGTCGTTGATAGCGGGTGAGCTGCTGACCCAGATAGCGTGTCGTGCCGATCTGCAGGTGGTGTCCGGGCACGCCTTCGTGGAAGCAGACCGATAGTTCACGCCAGAGCGGGAAACGAGTCGCGCCGCCGGTCGGATACCAGGTCCGACCAGGACGCGAGAAGTCCTCAGAGGGCCCGGTGTAATACATCGCCAGCGCGCCGCCAGGAGGCGCGATCATCGCCTCGATCCGCTGAACCGGCTCGGCGATGTCGAAGTGCGTCCCCTGCAGAGCGATCATTGTCTCGTCCTGCGTGCGCTGCATCCACTCGCGGAAGTCGTCCTCGCCATGCATCGCGCGTGAGTCGTCGGTCTCCAGAATCTCAATCGCCTCCGCGACCGACGCCTCCGGCCGAATCCGTTCCGCTGTCTCCGCCATCTCCGACTGGATCCGCCACAGCTCTTCCCAACCCCACTGATAGGTCTCTTCGAGATCAAGCTCGATCCCGTTGAAGCCGCGCGACGCCGCCTGGTAACGCTCACGACCGACCGGATCATGCGGATTGGCCTGGGGCAGATAGGTTTGTTCAAGCCAGTCGGCGAGCGCTGCATAGCCCTGTTCGGCGGCGATGACGTTCTGACCGCCATTGACGCCGAGACTGTCAACCAACCCCTGGAAGAACGACGCGCCACCCGCGCCCGACCAGACGCGGCACTGCTCGATGGCGCCGCGAACCTGTCGCTGGGCGACGACGACGCCCCGATCCATCCCCGTCGCCAGTGACGACTGATACTGGTCCAACGCCGCCGGCACGGCGCCCATGCGCTCGATGATGTTGGCTTGATCCTGCTCGGTCTCGCGGGGCATCAGGTCGAAGACCTGTCGCGTGTTCTGCAGCGGCGAGGCGAGGATGTTGAGCGAGCGCAGGTGCTCCTGTTGCGACTCCAGCTCGGCCTCGTAATCGAAGCGTTCGAGCATCACATCGCGCGCGACGCGGTCGCGCTCCGAGTGAACTTCGGCCGCGCGCAAGGCTGACTCGGCCTCTCGGCGAATGGCCGATCGTTGCTCGTGTCCGTCGGGCGAATAGTCGCTCAGCTCCGTCTCGCGGCCAGGAATTCCGAGCGCGTTCGCCATGTTCGGATGCGCCGCCGCCAGCGTCTCCACGTACCAGTCCGAAATCTCCGACACCGTATCCAACCGCGACGTAGTCATGTGCGCTCCCCTCTGCTCCACACATTATCCCGCCCTTTCCATCTCATTATTCCCCGTCGTTCCTGCCCCTTCTTCCGTCATTCCTGCGAAAGCAGGAACCCACCGGCGCTTGAGCGTCGTCGCCCCTTCATCGAGGTTCCTGCTTTCGCAGGAACGACGGGGAGGCAGAGGGTGCAAGAACAACGAGAAGGCAATGCATGCAGGAATGGCGTAGAGAGCGCACGCTGCCCCCTCTGCCCCTGCGGGGCATCTCCCCCAGAGGGGGAGATTTGGAAGCCGCTCCCCCTCTGGGGGTAGCGCCGACCACTCCCCCAAAGCTCCCCCAGTGGGGGAGCGGTCACGAAGTGACTGAGGGGGCTTCCTCCCGCAGGCCCGACGCCGCCTCCCAACCACCGTGTGCCATACTGCCCCAATGCTCCTGAACGTCACCAACCGAACCCTCTTCCACGGTGACAACCTGCCCTTCCTCAGAGGCATCAACTCCAACACGATCCACCTCATCGCCACCGACCCGCCCTTCAACAAGGGCCGCGACTTCCACGCCACACCCGACTCACTGGCTGCCGGCGCCAGGTTCGAGGATCGCTGGAGTTGGGACAATGACGTCCACCAGGACTGGGTCGACCAGATCCAGGACGACTGGCCCGCCGTCTGGGCAGTGATCGATGCCGCGCGGGTGGCGGCAGGCGAGGATATGGCTGCGTATCTTTGCTGGCTTGGAGTGCGTCTGCTAGAGATGTATCGAGTGCTGCGTGATGATGGCAGCATCTACCTTCATATCGACCATACGGCGCAAGCTTGGGTGAAAGCGCTGATGGACGCCATCTTCGGTCGGAAACACTTTCGCAATGAAATTGCGTGGTGCTACACCGGCCCACAACGCGCGTTGCGACACTTCCCGCGTAAGCACGACACAATCCTCTTTTACTCTTTACCAGATGCGACGTTCAATCGAGACGCAGTTCGTGTTCCGTCGAAGTGGAATGAGCTAGGTGGTTTTAGTGATCCAGACGTCATAAGAAAGAACAAAGGCAAAGTGCCTGAAGATTGGTGGCATATGACCTTTGGCCCGAATACTCGCGAGCGTGTCGGATATCCGACGCAGAAACCGCTTGCTGTCTATGAGCGGATCATCAAAGCATCCTCGAATGAAGGCGACTTCGTCCTCGATCCATTCTGCGGCTGCGCCACTACCCCGATCGCTGCCGAACGTTTGGGTCGGCAATGGGTCGGTATAGATATCTGGGACAAGGCGCATCAGACAGTGATCGATCGCCTGCAGAAAGAAGGCCTAGCTGGGCCAGAAGGAGCGAGCGATCGACTCATGACCTTCGGCCAGATCGGCTACAGCACGGTACCTCCGATCCGCTCCGACGACGGCGATACCGCCGCCCCAATCCTCAAGACGAAGCAGAAGCGAATCAATGAGCCGCCCGGCCCCAAGATGACCCGTAAGCAAATGGTCGACATCCTCATCGAAGAAAGCGGAATGCACTGCGCCGGCTGCGACCGCGCCTTCGATGACCCGCTCTACCTCCAGCTCGACCACAAGACCCCGCGAGCCGAGGGTGGTCTCAACCACATCTCCAACCGCATGCTCCTCTGCGGCCCCTGCAACCAGATTAAGTCAGACAAACTCACCCTCAACGGCCTGCGCGCCGAAAACCAAAAGCGCGGCCGAATGGCCAGGTCCGCCTAACCGCTCCCCGCTCCATCGTTCTCGCCCCTTCCCCGTCATTCCTGCGAAAGCAGGAACCCATGAATCCGCTAGCTATGCCGACACACATGGATTCCCGCCTGCGCGGGAATGACGAAGAGAGGAGAGCCGGAGCGTCCCACGGTTCGTCGTTCCTGCGAAAGCAGGAACCCACCGGCGCTTG
>RKRS01000191.1 GCA_007571275.1 Dehalococcoidia bacterium | reverse complement strand
GCCCCGCCGACTACTAGTCGGCCTCTTCGTTGAGCCAGGACATCATCCCGCGCAGCTCGGCGCCGACTTCCTCGCTGGGGTGACGCGCGGCGCGAGCCCGGAGCTTGTCGAAGCCTGGTCGCCCGGTCTGATTCTCCATGATCCATTCGCGCGCGAAGGTGCCGTCCTGGATGTCGGAGAGAATCTGCTTCATCCGCTGCTTGACGGAGTCATCGATGATCCGCGAACCGCGCGTGAGGTCGCCGTACTCGGCGGTGTCCGAGACCGAGTAACGCATGTTGGCGAAACCGCCCTCATAGATCAGGTCAACGATCAGCTTGACCTCGTGAATCGTCTCGAAGTACGCCGACTCAGGCTGATAGCCAGCCTCGACGAGGGTCTCGAACCCGGCCTGCATCAGCGCGGTCACGCCGCCACAGAGCACCGACTGCTCGCCGAAGAGGTCAGTCTCGGTCTCCTCGAGGAAGGTCGTCTCGAGCACGCCCGCCCGAGTGCCGCCGATACCTTTGGCATAGGCCAGCGCGACCTCTTTGGCGGTCTCTGAAGCGTCCTGATGGATCGCGAGCAGTGCGGGGACGCCGCCGCCTTCTTCGAAGACGCGGCGCACGAGGTGGCCAGGTCCCTTGGGCGCGATCATCGTGACGTCGACCTCAGGCGGCGGGGCGACCTGGTTGTAGTGAATCGCGAACCCGTGCGCGAACATCAGCGTCTTGCCCTCAGTCATCGAGGGGGCGATGTGCTGGTCGTAAATCTGCTTCTGCACGTGGTCGGGCGTCAGGACCATGACGATGTCCGCCGCTGCAGCGGCGTCGGCCACCGTGTCGACCTGTAGGCCAGAGTCCTGCACCTTGTTCCAACTGCGCGAACCCGGGTAGAGGCCGACGATCACGTCACAACCCGAATCGCGCAGGTTGAGCGCGTGGGCGTGACCCTGTGAGCCGAAGCCGATCACGGCGATCTTCTTGTCCTTGAGCAGGTCAAGGTCGGCGTCCTGGTCGTAATACATCTGGGCGGGCATACAGGTCTCCTGCAGGATTCTGGGGTGTTCTCGTGTGCTCTCGCCTGAGTGTAGGCGCAGAAGCGGATCCGGGTAGTTGTCGCAGACGCTCAGTCGCTGGCGAAGGGCAGCACGCCCTCAGGGCGCCGACCGAGCATGGCGCGGATCGCGGCCGCCGCCTGCTGCGAATCGGAGATGGCGGGCGGCTTGGTCGTCTCCGGGCCGCGGCGCATCGCGACACGACCAGTCCGCACCATCTCGAGGATGCCGAACTGCTCAAGCATCTTGAGCGCCGCGTCGACCTTGCCTTCGTCGCCCAACACCTGGATGACCAGCGCGTCAGCATGCACATCGACAACGTCGGCGCGGAACATCTCGACGACATCGAGCACCTCGCGGCGATTGAAGTTCGTCGCCGCGATTTTGATCAACGCGAGTTCGCGGTCAACCATCGGCGTGTAGGTGATGTCCTGGACTGATACGACATCGATCAGCTTGAACAACTGGCGGCAGACCTGGTCAACCTGGTGATCGTCGCCATCGACCACGACGGTCATGCGGCTCAGGCCCGGCTCTTCGCAGTGGCCAACGGTCAACGATTCAATGTTGAATCCGCGTCGGCGAAAGAGCGAAGCGACACGGGCCAGGACGCCAGGTCGATCCTCGACATGAGCAACGATGGTGTTGCGGGAGGCCATTCAGCACATCTCCTCTGTTTTACTCAGCCTGGCTAGAGGTCTTCTGCGGATTCGATGGTCTCGGACAGCGCCGCGCCGGCGGGTACCATCGGCCAGACGTTTTCCTCGCGCTCGAGCTGGAAGTCAATCACGACCGGACCGTCATAGCCTTCGAGGTCGCGGAAAACCTGAAGTGCTTCTGCGCGCGTGCTCGCGCGGACGCCTCTGACGCCATACGCCTCAGCCAGTTTGACGAAGTCGGGCTGGCCCAGATCGACCGAATGGTAGTTGTGCGCGTAGAACAGTTCCTGCCACTGACGGACCATGCCAAGGAAGCCGTTGTTGAAGATCGCGAACCGGATCGGCAGATTGTGGTCGGCGACCGTCTGCAGTTCCTGCGAGGTCATCTGGAATCCGCCATCACCACAGATCGACCAGATCGGCTCCCGTTGCGCGAACTGCGCGCCCATCGCGGCGGGAACCTCATAGCCCATCGTGCCCAGACCGCCCGACGTGACCCACTGACGGGGTTTGGTGTACGGGTAGTACTGCGCGCCCCACATCTGATGCTGACCGACGCCGGTGACAATCGTGGCTTGACCCTCGGTCGCTTCAGCCAGCGCTTGCACCAGCCAGGGACCGCCGAGCCCGGTGCCTTCTTCGATGTAGTCGGTCGGGTGCTGTTCCATGATCTGATCGATCTCGGCGCGCCATTCCGGGTGTGAGCGTTGCTCAATCTGACCCAACAGACGCGTCAGCGTTTCTTTCACGTCGCCATTGACCGGCGCGTGCGTCTTGAAGTTCTTGCCGATCTCAGCCGGGTCGATGTCAATGTGAACGATCTTCGCCGTTGGGTTGAAATCACTGAACCGACCCATCGCGCGGTCGTCGAAGCGCATCCCGATGCCGATCACCACATCGGCGCGGTCGGCGGCCATGTTGGCATAGAAGTGACCGTGCATACCAAGGAAGCCGTAGGACAACTCGTGATCCTCGGGCATGCCCGAGATGCCGAGCAGCGTGGTCAGCACGGGCGTGTCGGAGCGCTCGGCGAACTCGACCAGCTCGTCCTGCGCCTCCGACTGCACCACGCCATGACCGGCGATGACGATCGGTTTCTTCGCGGCGTTGATCGTCTCCGCCGCCTTGGCGACTTCCTCCTCACGCGGCACATCCATGATCGGGTAGCCGCGCAGGGATACACCCTGTGGATACCCGTCCCACTCCGCCTCTTCGACGAAGACATCCTTCGGAATATCGACCAGTACTGGCCCCTTGCGGCCAGTGGAAGCGATGTGGAACGCCTCCTTGACCGCTGGCGCGATCTCCGAGGCGCGCATGAGCAGATAGTTGTGCTTGGTGATCGGCAGGGTGATGCCGGTGATGTCAGCTTCCTGGAAACCGTCACGGCCGATCAGGTCGCGGGCGACGTTACCGGTCAGCACGACCATCGGAACCGAGTCCATGTAGGCCGTCGTGATGCCGGTGACGAGATTGGTCGCTCCGGGGCCGGATGTGGCCAGGCAGACGCCGGTGCGGCCAGCGACGCGCGCGTAGCCGTCAGCGGCGTGCGCGGCGGCTTGCTCGTGACGGACCAGCACGTGCTTGATATCCGGGTACTCGCCCAGCGTGTTGTAGAGCGGCAGGACAACGCCGCCGGGGTAGCCGAAGAAGACTTCGACTCCCTCTGCGCGTAGGCATTCCATCAGAATTCGGGCGCCGGTCAGACGCATAACAGTCTCCTCAACCATGGCTCGGCGCAGCGTGCGAGCCATTTGCACTCATTCATCGTGTCGGATCGTTGATCGTGAAGGTTCACTGGTGAGTTGGCGTTGGTGCAGGCGGCGCAGGTTCCCTGACGCTTGCCGGGTGGTCGACCACTCAGGCAGGGAGCACAGGGCCGCCCGCTACAGCGACCCATACGACCCGTACCTGGCGCACCGCCCCCGTGACGCGCGCAGTCGCGCTGGCCGCAAATGGCGTCCCGGTCGTCATACGGTCTTGCAAACTTA
>RKRS01000119.1 GCA_007571275.1 Dehalococcoidia bacterium | reverse complement strand
CTGTAGGTCCCTGAGTTTTCCCTGCCGTTTCAGGACGGCAAGCGCGCCGTCATGATCGAGCACGGCGATGCCGGCAGAGTCGTATCCACGGTACTCAAGCCGCTGTAGACCCTCGATCAAAATCGGGCCAGCTGCCTGATGGCCGATATAGCCAACGATGCCACACATGGATGAATCCTGCGTCTACCCCGCCACAGAGGTCGTCCAACTGCGTCCGTTCGAACGCGGATTCGGCCGAGGCTGCCTGTTGCCCGTGCCGACCTGCTCGGCGTCGCCTGTGTTGGACTCTATGAGCGACTGTATGAGTTCAGAAAGGGTGTAGACAAACGAAATCGGACGCTTGAGCCGGGATTCGAGTTCCGCAGGGGTGAGGTCGTCGAGGAATTTCGCGCCAAAGTAATCGAGCGACGCACGTGGCAGAAACACATGCGCTGGCAGTTCCAGCTGCGACAAGGTTGACGCGAAGTCGCGGCCCGGGATCAGGCCGCTGACGTTGACTCGTTCGCCAAACAGGGTGTTCTCCACCGGTACTACGGTGAAGTCGATTGCGGTCAGGTCTGACGCTTCAGCACAAAGCGCTTGCAGTGTCGGGGCGATCAGCGTGCCGCAAGCGATCAGGACAGAGGCCGATGGCGCCTGCAGTCGGCCCTGCCGGATTCTGTGGCGCGTCTGACGCCAGTCATCAACCAACGTGCGCGTCATCCCGATGCCGTTCTCCCACTGCGGAAACCCGTCGTAACGACGGGCGGCGGGAATCTGAGCGTTGGCCGTGAGATAGAACTCATCACTGGGGAAGACAATGGATTGGCCGCGTAGCGATCTGGCCAGGCGCTGCCAACGACGTAGCTGCCGCACCACTTGGCTGGCTTCAGCCGGACTGTGAGCGCGCATCCCGGCGTCATTGATCCTTGCTTCACCTTCGAGCGACGAGCCAACCGGCACCACACCGATTGAGGTCACATTCTCTTGTTGCAGGAGGTCGCTCACGGTCTGGTCGAGCGCGTCGCCGTCATTGACGCCGGGGCAGAGGACCACCTGTGTGTGCGCCTCGATTCGCATTTCGGCAAGTCGGCGGAGTTGTTCAAGGATGTCAGGAGCGTTCCGGTTGCCCAGCAGTCTGCGCCGTAGGTGCCGGTCGGTGGCGTGCACACTGACGTGCAGCGGGCTAAGTCGTTGCTCGGCCAGTCGTTCCCAGTCGTCGTCGGAGAGATTGGTCAGCGTGACGAAGTTCCCGTGCAGGAAGGAGAGTCGATAATCATCGTCTTTGACGTATAGCGGTCGCCGCAGACCCTTCGGCAAGCCCTTGAGGAAGCAGAAGAAACACTTGTTGTTGCAGATGCGCGTACCGTCGAATGCGTCATCGTCAAACTCGATCCCGAGCGATTCATCGATCGGTTTCTCAAACTCGACCACCGCCAGCTCGCCATCGTGCACCACTTCGAGTTCGACGATGTCGTCAGTGGTTTGAAAACGGTAGTCAACCGGATCACGAATCGTCTGACCGTTGACGGCAAGCACCTGGTCGCCGGGACGCAGGCCGGCCTCAGCGGCGAGAGAGTCGGGCTCGACGGCGCTGATCGCCCCAACAGGTACAGCGGAACGGCGGGGTCGGGTCATGCAGCGTCGCGTCGAACCTTCATCAGCCAACGACTAGCTGATCGCTGAGAGCGCTTGGTCGAATTCTTCGATCCGTTTCACCACGGCGTCGATCGAGAAGTCCGGGGTCGAAGCGCCGGCTGTGACGCCGACGTCCTCGTGACCGTCGAACCATTCAGGGAGCAGCTCGTTTGCAGTTTCCACATGGTGCGTCTCGATGCCATTGGCTCGTGACAGCTCGGCGAGATGTCGGGTGTTGGCGGAGTTGTGCCCACCGACGACGATCATCAGATCGACGTCCTCTGTCAGATCGCGAGTGGCGGCCTGCTGCGACGTGGTCGCGTTACAGAGCACGTTGACCACCCGAATTTCCGTGATCTGGTCGATGCGAGCGCGCATCAGATTGGCGACGAACTCGGCGAATCGCTCGGGCGTGTGGGTCGTTTGTGAGATCACGCCGATTTTGGCCGGCAGATAGTCGGGAAGCTCTTCGAGTGACTCGTTTTTGATCACGATGCCGCGGCCGCGGCACCAGCCGAGCACGCCCTTGACCTCGGGGTGGGTCGGATCGCCAAAGATGATGACCGTAAATCCACGCTCTGCCAGGTTACGCGCCGCGCGTTGCGAGCGAGAGACGAACTGGCAGGTGGTGTCGATGACCCGGAGTCCGCGCGCCTCAATGTCTTGGACGACTGTCTCGCCAACGCCGTGGGCCGTGATGGCGACGGTATCGGTATCGACGCCGACGGCGGACCGATCTTCCTTGACCTTGATGCCGGTGTGCTCGAGCTCCGCGACGACCTGCGGGTTGTGAACGACCTGTCCGAGCGTCGTCACCCTGGTGCCGTTGGCGGCGGCTTCCTTCATCATGTCGACGGCGCGACGAACGCCGAAGCAGAAGCCCATATCGCTAGCGCGGTGAATTCTCATGCTGCTGCTCCCGGTCTGTCGGCTTGATCGGCGTCGTCGTCGACCAAGTGTGCATATACGCCACGATACGCGGGGGGTAGCTCTTCGGCAATGGCGCACATGATGCTGGTATGCGCCGAGTCGATATCTTCTCGGGTGATTCGTCGTCCCGGCGGTTTGAGGACGAACGGATGCGAGGCAGTCATTCTGACTTGAGTGCGGGCGAACAGCGATCTCCACCCGGCGCGCATTCGCTCGGAACCGGTGATCCCCACTGCAACGACCGGAGCCTGCGTGCGCAGCGCAAGCAGGGCGGTGCCGGAATGGGCATGCATCAGCGCGCCTGTGTCCGAGCGGTGACCTTCGGGGAACATACCGACCACTGCGCCTTCGGCCAGGAGGCGTTCGGCCTCCCGAATCGCCAGGCGATCGCCAGCGCCTCGCCGAACCGGGAATGCGCCGGAGAGCGCGAACAGGTAACCGATGATCGGTTCTTTCTGGAACAGCTCGACCTTGGCCATGTAGCGCGGCGACCTCGGGTAGATGGCTGAGGCCATCATGGCCGGATCGGCTGAGGAGACGTGGTTGGAGGCGATGATCACGCCACCCTTGGGGATGCGATCAAAGTGGACCCACTCGCAACGGACGAGCCTGAGAAAGGCGAGACGAGCGAAAAATCCGGCGACGAGGAACCACACCCGTGAGGCGTTGGGCATACCGGTCATCCCGATGTCGGCGAGCGCTCGATACTCGCCAAAGATCAGCCGCGTGAGCTGTCTCGTTGTCCAGCGGTAAGCGCGACGTCTCATCAGTTAACCCTGCCTGACAGCGTCTGATTGGGCGCTCGCCAACGCGGGAATCCGTTTGCGGATGATAGCTTCCGCCGCGTCGACGGCCTGCTCGAGCGTGAGCCTGGAGGTGTCGAGCCGGATAGCGTCCGCCGCAGCGATCAACGGTGAAGCGGTACGACTGCGGTCGCGCGCATCGCGTCGCTGCGTCGCTTTGAGCACGGAAGCCTCGTCGGCGCCGCTGCTCTGCTCAGCTGCCCGACGCCGGGCTCGGACTTCCTCGCTGGCGTCGAGGAAGATTTTCGCAGGGGCGTCCGGCAACACCACGGTTCCGATATCCCGCCCCACGACGATCATGCACCCCTGTGCGGCCTGAGCTTGCTGAATCTCCACCATCAACGCACGCACGCTGGCGATGGCTGCGACAGTCGGTACCCCCGATTCGACTTCCGGTTTACGCAGATAGGGAGTCGCATTGTCGCCGTCCACGTACACATCCAGATCAACCGATTCGGAATCTGATTGCGGTGAGAGCTGGAACGCTGACTCGCGGATCAGGTCCGCGACGCTCTCGTCCTCGTCGAGATGGACGCCTCGGCGCTGCGCCTGCCAGGTCGCTGCGCGATACATAATCCCGGTATCAAAGAGTCGCCAGCCCAGTCGTCGCGCGAGTTCGCGACCGACCGCAGTCTTACCGGAAGCGACGGGACCATCGATCGCCACGACCTGCTGTTGACAGCCTGAAACCGGGGAGTCGTTCACAGACCAATGTTAGTCGTGGTGTGATGGTCGCTCAGCATCGGCTGAGTCATTGCTGAGTCCGGCCGCGCGTCGGAGTAGCCGAACCTCTCTCCGACTGAGCGGTCGGGTCTTGCCTTCCGCCAGATCGCGCAACAACAACGGGCCAAAGCGAACCCGCTGCAGGGTCAGGACCGGGTGACCGATCGCTTCGCAGAGACGGCGGACCTCCCGCTTACGACCGGTGTGTAAAGTCAATGTCAACCACGACGTCGTTCGCCGATCAGCCAGTTTGCGGCCCGGGCGCCGCGAACGCGATGGCTTGGCGCGAAGCAGATCGCCATCGTCCTCAACACCCGCAAAGATCCGATCCAGCGCTGCATCTGACGGGTGACCGACGATTTCAGCCAGGTACACGCGCTGAACTTCGCGCGACGGATGAAGCAGCCCGGTGATCAGCGGACCATCGTTGGTCAAGAGCATCAGGCCCGTGCTGTCCAGATCGAGTCTGCCGACGGGGACGCATCTCGGGGCATGGTCAGGCAGAAAGTCGACGACCGTTCGCCTGCCTCGGTCGTCGTGCGCAGTTGATACCACTCCTGGTGGTTTGTTGAGAACGAAGTAGCGCAGTGGCTCCTGCCTGGGAAGTGGTCGCCCGTCAAGCGTGATTCGCTGGGTGTGCGGATTGACCCGCAGCGAGAGATCGGTTGTGATCTGGCCGTCAACGGATACTCTCCGTTCGCGCACGATTGCTTCTGCGGCTCGCCGCGACGCGATTCCGCTGCGGGCGATGACGACAGCGATGCGAACCAGCTCAGAGTCGCTCATTGCGCATCATTGCTCGGCGCGCCCGTCACTGCGCGCTTCCTCGCGAGTGGTCAAGGGAGTTGTGGATGGCCCGGAGTATGTAACGGGTTCAGGCGCTTGCTCGACGACCGGCTCATCGGGACGCCAGCGTCTGAGGACCAGTGTGAGGATCACTCCGATCAGGGCGAAACTGACGATCATCCAGGCGTCAGAGCCGCCATTCTCAGTCGTCTGTGTTACAGGCAGTCGTCCCTCGTCCGAGACTGGCGCCTTCATTGCCGCTGAACGGAGTGCGTCGGAGAGCAACGGCGTGACCTCTGCTGATCCAGGCGTCGGCTCTGCGGTCACGACCCAGCGCTCCGGATCGAGCGCCAGGGAGAGGCCACGCTCAGGCGCAGGCAGCGCGTCATCTCCGTAGCGGATTTCATGCACTGCGACCCCATCAGGATTGAAGATGGCAATGGTGTCCGCGTCGTTGTTGAGGCCGTTTCCGATACGGTCGACGATCAGCCCGGCCGTAGCCGATTCCAACTCCTGTGTCGAAATCACGAACCGTGAGCGGGGCGCAATGATCCCTGATAGCGCAGTGCGCCGTTCTGGATCGCCGATTGCCCAGCCGGACAGGTCGATGGGGCTGTCGGTTGGGTTGTGAATTTCCACCCATTCCGCCTGGCCCGCTAGCGGTGCAGGCAGAATCTCGGTCACTCTCAGGATGGGCGGGCTCAGCGAATCCCTCGGCCGTGTCGCCGACTGCGTAGTGTTCGCTGTTTCACTCCCGGCTTCGTCGTCAACGGGTGGAACAGTGCTCGCAGAAACGCTCTCTGTTGGTGCGCTCGAGGCGGGCCCGGGATTGGTTGAAGCGTTGACTGAAGAGGTCAGCACCCCCGCGGACGGCAGACCGACGATCGGATTGCTGTCGGGAGCAGCTCGGTGGATCGACTCATCAGCTTTGGGAGTTCTGACCGAACTGTACAACTGGTCGTTGCCCCAACTGATGGCATTGACGACTTCGCCCGCCGGATTGATCAACCTGAGCTGGTCGCCGGCATTGGCGAGCCCGTTGCCGATGCGTCCGTCGGTAATCGCCACGACGACAACCACGCTCGCCTGATCGGAGGTACCGATGGCGATCGAGGAGTTGGGCGGAATGATTACTTGGTCGAGCGGATCGGTCGAGGTGTTGTCAGCGATTGACCAGCCACTGAGATCGACCTGCCGATCGGTCGGATTGGTCAGTTCGAACCATTCGAATGCCGGATCATTGCGGCCCTGGCCGGCGGTTGGGTACACTTCGCTGATCCAAATGCTGGCCGCATCCGCCTGTTGATGAATTGCGGGAACTGGGTGTGGTCGACTTGCCGCTGCTGAGACATTTGTGGCGATCAGCAAGTTTGATGACGGTTCGCTGCTTATCATCCGCTGCGTGCCGAAGTCGATCGATTCGTACCACGGAGTGCTCGGGTGGACGCGGAGCAAGGGATTGAATCGCACCTCTGCTCCGTTCGGCGGCAACGGAATTGTGTGGAAGGTGTGATCGTTGCCCCAGCTGGCTGTCGATAGCCAGTTGCCCTGCGCGTCTCTGAGCACGAGATGCCCGCCCCGGGCTGCCAACCCTCCGCCAATCTTGCCGTCCGGCTCCGTGATCGTGACTGACTCTCCAGGCTCGATGCGTAGCGAGCGTAGCTTGACCAGTGACGCGCCGACGGTCAGGGTCCAGTTCACCGTCAACATCGGCTCGTCCGAGACGTTCTTGAGCGTCACTGACTCTGGCTGGTTGTCGGCGGGATTTACGACCTCGCTGGTAATGCGCACGGCGGTGTCAGGACGAGGGTGCCGATATTGCTTCGGTCTGGCGCTGACAGGCGCTCCCAGCGTCCAGGGCGTCAATTCACTCGAGAGCGTTTGGCCGCCGTTACGCGTTCGGATAATCGACTGTCCTGGATCGGGCGGTTGACTTGTTTGCGGCCAATGCACATCTCCCCAGCTCACTGCGTCGTGACGAACGCCGTACGGATTGACGAGCGCCACCCGATCACCGGCGTTTCGTAGCCCTCCGCCAATCCTCGCTGAATCGAGGATGATCAAAGACGTGCCCGACAGAAGGCTGATCTCCGCTGAACTGCCCACGATCAGCACCGTCTCTCCAGCCGCGATATCGAAATCGGGAAGCATGGAGATGGACTGGGCGTCCTCGACCGTCCAGCCGTGGAGATTGACCGCGTATCGCTCGGGGTTGTGTATCTCGATCCACTCGTGAGTTTCGAGGGACGCGCCGTTGCTGATCGCGTTCGGATGCACTTCGCTGATCACCAGTCGTGGGTTGTACGACGCCTGAGCGGACTCGCCCTGAGTGACAAGAGCAAACAAGAAGATGGTGACGGCCAGGGCCACGAGGGGGCTAGGAAACGACAGTGACCCGACGGCGAACGGTGGTGTGTTCTTCAACAAGAATCGTCTGTGTGCGCTGGGGCGCCGGGGCGATCATCTGACGCGCCTGATCGATCATCGCTGGTGCAGCATATCGAGCGGCAAATTCTGCGACGGCGGCGGCCGCGATCAGTTGTGCAACGCTCCGCAGAGCGGGCAGGAACGGGGCGAGGTCTTCGCGGATCGCCGGTAACAGTTCATGCGAGCGTGGCTCGATGATGGTGGGCGTGAGTACCGCTGGTTCAGGTTCGGTCATGCGGGGATCATATAACCAGCTGTCAAGTACATGTCCTATTTGGTCGTCGTATCCACATTTGACATAACAGATATCTTGCTTAGGGGAATTGGCGTTGCATTTCCGCTTCAACCGCCTCGCTGATATCTGCTTCTGACTCATTGTCGAACAGCGAGAAAAGCGACGACGTGTGCGCCTTGCGGGACGCGATTGTCTGCAGTGACTGCAGGATGAATGTTGGCTCACGACTGGCCCCGGCCTCGCGGATGGCTGCGAACAATGGATTCTCCGATTCGGCGTCCTGTCCAAATTCTTCCCAGAGCGGATCGAATCGTGGGCCGCGAATCGAATATTGCGCCCAGGCGACGGTCGGGCCGCGGTCGAGTGCTGTCGTCACACGTTGGAGCACCATACCCGATACCTGCGCGCGTTCGGCGATGAGCTGATGAATGACCTGCTGCCAGGCGCCGATCGGGCCGTCAGGCAACGCCGGATGCAGATTCAGGCAAGGCAGATGGTCGCAGATGACATCAGTGATGACCAACATGTACCCGGCGAGCATCCCAACATCGGGCGAATACCTCCGGATCTGGTCATACAGGTGCTGGTCGTAATCCCGACGCCAGGAGGCGAGTGATTTGCCAGGAACTGAGATGGCGCCCCCGACCCGGCGACGCCATTCCAACGAACTGGTGGCGATCAGCGGTATCCCTGCGTTGCGCACGTCATCCAGGAACGCATCGGTGTTCGCTGACTGCCCGTCCACCCGGTTGCAGACGACGCAGACGATTTTCGCGTCGAGCCGACCTGCGCTGATTGCCTCGTTCGCAGCCTTGAGGAGTCGGCGCGAGCTCGTGCCTTTGGCGGTAGCGAACCAGGCGATGCGGAGAGTCATCGTGACGAGGCTAGGTAACGTCGCGCAGCGTGTCGATGCGCAGTTCAGCTTCCGTGAGCAACTTTTGAGCCTGTTCGCTCAATGCGACGCCGCGCTCATACGCGTCGACCGCCTTGTCCAAAGGCAATCCGCCACTCTCCAGCTCCGTCAGCACATGTTCGAGCGCCGCGACGATTTCTTCATAGGACCGTTCTGTTTCGTCAGACACGTGCTCAGCCCTCACTCTCAGTGACGTCTGACATGGTGTGCGCCGTAACCCTGCCGTCAGCGAACTGGATCGCGATCTCCTGATTCGTGTCCAAATCGGCCGCTGCAGTGATGACCCGGCCCTGAACATCAGAAACGATGGCATACCCGCGCTGTAGGGCGCCCAGCGGGTTCAGGGCGCGCAAACGCGACGAGCTCGCGTGCTGTTGCGCTCTCAGCGCCGTGACTTGCCTGTCGATTGCTTGGTTAAGCTCCCGTCGACGATGGTTGATCTCGACTCGCAACGTCGGAGGATGTGGCGCCGATTGCTCGAGGCGTTCCCGGTCCAGCAATGTCTGCTGACTCAGTTGCAGGACGTGGCTGTCGATCAACTGACGCGCGGCCTGACGGAGCCCAGCCACTCGCGCAGCCTCCTCAGCGCGATCCGGCACGGCGATCTCCGCCGCGGCCGACGGCGTTGGCGCGCGCAAGTCGGCGACATGGTCCGCGATGCTGACATCCGTTTCGTGCCCGACCGCCGAGATCACCGGTATCTCACTTCCGAAGATGGCGCGTGCGACCAACTCTTCGTTGTATGCCCAGAGATCCTCTGGCGAACCACCTCCTCTGGCGACGATGATCAGGTCTGGCTCATTGATCGTCAGGAGGTTGAGCCGCTTGACTCCGTCGGCGATCGATGCTGCGGCGCTGGCGCCCTGTGTGAGGCAAGGCGAGAGCATCAGGGACGCCAGCGGCCAGCGTCGTGTCAGGACCTGCTGGATGTCGTGCCAGACCGCCCCGCCGGGTGAAGTCACCACGCCGATGCGACGCGGGTAGGGCGGCAGGGGACGCTTGCGCTCGGGCTGAAACAGCCCCTCTTCGTTCAGGGCGCGAAACAGGCGCTCGAATTCGGCCTGAAGCACGCCCTCGCCGATGGGGCGAAGATCGTCGACGATGACTTGCAGGGAGCCACGAGCCAGGTAGAGATCAGCATTGCCATGCACGAGCACCTGATCGCCCTGCTGCACTGGCATGCCTCGGTTGTCGCGGCGGAAAAATGCGCAGCCGAGCGCTGCGTCGGTCTCGCTGTCAACAAGGTCGAAGTAGTAATGGCCCGCCCCGGATCGGCTGAAGCTGCGAACTTCGCCCTCGATCCAGATGTCGTTGAGTTGCGGATCAGACTTGAGCTGATTACGGATATGGCGGGCGACCTCCCCGACCGGTCGCGATTGCGGTGTCGGGTTTGCTGGCTGGGCCGTTTCGGACGTCGGTTCGGCCCATTCAATGCGGCGCTGTTGCACCCGCCGAAGATTGAATCCCGAAGGCGGACGTTTGGCCATGAAACGTTCTCACCCGACGCTGTGGACTCCCCGCAAATGCTCAGGCGCGCTCCAGATACTGTCCGGTGCGTGTGTCGACCTTGACGGTGTCGCCTGGTCCAATGAACAGCGGGACGTTGATTGTGAGACCGGTCTCGAGCGTGGCCGGCTTGGTGGCGCCAGTCGCCGTGTCACCCTTGACGCCGGGATCTGATTCCGCCACCTGCAACGGAACAGCCGCCGGCAGCTCGACCGCGACTGGACTCTCGCCCACGATTAGCACTTCCGCTTCGGCGTTCTCGGCCAGGTAATTGACGGCGTCGCCGACGATATCGAGTGACAACGGTTCCTGATCGTAGGTGTCAGTGTTCATGAAATAGAGCAGGTCGCCATCGCGATACAGGTACTGCATTGTCTGGTGCTCGGTACGGATGCGTCGGAATTTGGTCCCGGCCTGGAATGTGCGCTCAATCGTGTGGCCGCCGCGGATATCTCGGAGCTTCAGGCGCGCCTGAGCCGAGCCGCGCCCGACCTTGATGTGGTCCCAGTCGACGATCTGGTACTCGTTGCCGTCGAGTTCGATCACGAAGCCGCGCTTCAGGTCGCCGGTGGAGATCATCTTGCACCTGTCAGTTGTGTTGGTTGGAATTCAGCGTCGCGGAGAGTTGTTGGTGTCGAGAGACGCGATCTCGGCGGTTATGCAACTAATCGTAGCTTGGGCGTTCCCGTGAACGAGTGGAACCCGTCCGTGTCGAGGAGACCCATGTCCTCAATCCGTACACCGCCCCACTCGGGTAGGTAAATGCCGGGCTCGATCGTGATGACCATACCGACCTCAAGCGTGTCTCTTGAGCTTGAGCCCAGGTAAGGCTGTTCATGAATCTGCAGGCCGACGCCGTGACCAAGACCGTGTCCGAACTGATCGCCATAACCAGCGTCGATGATCACCTGTCGAGCAAGCTGATCGGCGTCTTTGCCTGACATGCCCGGTTCGACCATCTGCGCGGCCGTCTCGTGCGCGGCAAGGACGATGTCGTAGATGCGCGGGAATTGCGCGTCGTGATCACCCAGCACAATCGTCCTGGTCATGTCGGCGCAGTAACCCTCGTAGCGAGCGCCCATGTCAATGACGATCGGCTGCCCTTCGTGGATTGCTTCCGGGCGAGGACGCGCGTGCGGACGGGCGCCCCAGGGTCCGCTGGCGACGATCGATTCGAAGGCCATGCCCTCGGCGCCGTGCGTGCGAGCGTACTGCTCGATTTTCCAGGAAACCTGCTGCTCGGTCCAACCTGGTTCGATCGTGCGCTCGACGTGGGCGAACGCCTCATCAGTCAGCTGAACCGCCTGTCGTAGTAGGGCAAGTTCTGATTCGTCCTTGAGGGCTCGCACTGGTTCGATGATCGAATCCGATTGGACCAGCGCCGGGCGTTGACTGGCGGGTAGTTTGGCATTGACGTCGCGCAATTGCTTGTGCGCGGCGACAGTGACGTCGCCCGACTCAAAGCCGAGCCGTCCTCGGCCCAATGGTTTCGCCAGCTCGCCCCACCATTGCGCCATGCCGCCCCGCATGTTCACGATCTCGAATGCCGGCGCTTCCTGCGCGGCCTGATCGAGGTAACGGAAATCCGTCGCGAGCTTGGGCGGGTTGGAATCGTCCGCCGATATCAGGAGCCAGCCGTTTGAGCCGGTGAATCCCGATGCGTATCGGCGGTTGCATGGGTTGGTGACGAGCAACGCGTCGAGCTTCGCCCGGGTCAGACGCTCACGGATGCGATCCAGTCGGGAAGCAGTAGCAATCATGAGCCGGACTGCGATCCATCGCTGGGGCGAGTAGCGCCTCGATCGTGACGCTCTTGCAGCATCGGTACCAGGGCGTCGAGCGCGGCCAGATACCCACGCCAGCCGAGCCCGGCGACCACGCCATCCATAATCGGCGCGGTCACGAGGTGGTGGCGAAAGCTCTCGCGTGCGTGCACGTTGGAGAGATGCACTTCCATCTTGCCACCAGGAAAGGCCTCAAGCGCGTCGCGCAGTGAGTAGCCATAGTGGGATAACGCGCCGGGGTTGATGATCAGCCCTTCAGCAGAGCGCTCCTGCTGGATGAAGTCAATCAGCGCGCCCTCATGATTCGACTGGTACGGGCGGATCGTGACGCCCCACTCTTTGGCCCGTTTGCCAACCAGGTCTTCGATATCCGCCAGCGTCTGCGTGCCATAAATCTCAGGTTGGCGTTGGCCCAGGATGTTGAGGTTTGGGCCTGAAATGAGCAGGACTTTCATTGCTCGTCGTCTACATCCCGGTGGCTGCGTCGTTCTCGGAGGAGGTTGGCGACTCCGTCGAGCGCCTGCTCGATGGTGTCGCGTCGGGCGGCGTCAGTGACGTGGGTGTAAATCTGGGTTGTGGACACGGAAGCGTGGCCGAGCAACTCCTGTACCACCCGCACATCGGCGCCTCCGTCGAGCATATGAGTGGCGAAAGAGTGTCGCAACAGATGCGGATGGACCCCGTCCGGCAGACCAGCACGCCGGGCATAGCGTTGCACGCTCAGCTGGACGGCGCGGGCGGAGAGCGGGCCGCCAAATCGATTGAGCCACAGCCATGAGCTGGAGCGCTCGGACA
>RKRS01000115.1 GCA_007571275.1 Dehalococcoidia bacterium | reverse complement strand
TCCATCGTTTGTGTCATGACAATCTCCTCCGTGAAGCGTATCCGCCGCTCGGATATCGTCTGTATGCTGCCTAGCGGCGATGAGCACGCGTCGAACGGGGTTGGCGATGACGAAGCTGAGTCAGGTGGGGGTGTTGGGCGGCGGCACGATGGGATCAGGAATCGCCCAGACTGCGCTGCTTGCCGGTGTCGAGGTGACGCTGGTCGACGTTGATCAGGGTCAGCTCGAACGCGCACGCGGGGTCATCGGCAGCGGGATCGAGCGGCTGGTCTCGAGAGCGCGGATTGAGGCGGAGCAGGGTGAAGCGGCGCTGGCGGCGCTGAACACGTCGACCGATCTGGAAGCGCTCGCTTCGGCGCAGGGAGTGATCGAAGCGGTATCCGAGAACCTCGCCCTGAAACAGGGCATCTTCGAACGGCTGGAACACGTCTGCTCCGACGCGAGGTTCCTGGCGTCCAATACCTCCTCGTTGTCAATCCAGGAGATTTGCGAGCGGATGCAGGACCCTTCACGCGTCGTTGGGTTGCACTATTTCAATCCCGCCCAGGTGTTGCCGTTGGTAGAGGTTGTCGTGCCCCTGACTGCATCCGACGAGGCGGTTGATACCGCCTGGGCCTTTGTTGAGTCGACCGGCAAGACGCCGGTGCGAGTCAAAGACACGCCAGCGTTTATCGTCAATCGGCTGTTGGTGCCGTTCTGCCTGTCCGCCCTGCGCTTGTGGGAATCAGGGGTAGCGACGGCTGAAGATATCGACCGCGCCTGTCAGCTCGGTCTGGGACACTCGATGGGACCGCTGGCGACGGCTGATTTGGTTGGGCTGGACGTGTTGCTCGACGTCGCGGAGAGCATGCAGCGAGAGATCGGTGAGCCAACGCTGTCGCCGCCAACGATTCTGCGGCGGTTGGTCTCAGCCGGCCGACTCGGTCGCAAGACCGGACGCGGTATCTACGAACACGGCAGCTAACGAGCGCGAACGGAGGCGGAACATGACAGTGACATATGAGGTGTCGGATCGCGTTGCAACCATCGTGCTCGATCGCCAGCAGGCGCTGAACTCGTTCGATCGCGAGCAGTACGTCGCATTCGCCCAGGCCTGCGCCCGCTTCCGCGACGACGATGAGGCCTGGGTTGCAATCATCACTGGCGCTGGCGACCGCGCCTTTTCGGCGGGCGCCGATCTGCGCGACATGATCCCGGCGCTGATGGATGAGCCGTCCAAGGAACGCTTCGAGCTGCCGCCGTCGATTATGCGCGGTATGTACATCTCCAAACCCTTGATCGCCGCGATCAATGGCTATGCCTTTGGCGGTGGTCTGGAAGTGGCGTTGGCCTGCGACATTCGGATTGCCGTGAGCGGCGCCCAGATGGGACAACCGGAGGTCGGACTCGGTCTGCTGCCAGGCTGGGGTGGAACGCAGCGACTGCCACGCCTGCTCGGCGAGAGCCGCGCAATGGAGATCATGCTGACCGGCGATCCGCTATCGGCCCAGCGAGCGCACGAAATTGGACTGGTGCATCAGGTCGTTGACGCCGACGCGCTGATGGACGCCGCCCGACAGATGGCGCAGCGAATCTGTCGTAACGGACCGCTCGCGGTGCGGGCGTGTAAATCGGCTGCGGTTCGCGGCATGCAGACGTCGCTCGATGAGGGCCTGCGCATCGAACAGTTGTACTTCGAGCGGCTCGCCTACACCGACGACATGAAGGAAGGCGTCGCGGCCTTCAACGAACGTCGCGCGGCGGAGTTCCGCGGTAGCTAGCGACGCGCTTCGGCGTTGCCCGCGTGAAATTTGGTTAGAAACGCCAGCGTGAGGCGTTGGACGGGAAGTCGGCTTCGGTCCAGGCAAGCGCCTTGCGCAGCCTGAGCCGGAAGACGGGGATTTGTTCCGCGCCCCAGGGCATGTCGTACTTCTCGGCGAAAGCGCCGGTGCTCTCCGCAGTCGGATTGATCAGCTCGAACTCACCCTCCAGGATGACCACGTCGTCGCCCGACTCGAGATTGACCACGGCCTGCGGATTGCGCTGCAGATTCCGCGCCGTGACGCTTTTCGGATCGGTCAGGAACCAGAACCCGTCGTCGGTCCAGATACCCCAGACCGGAACCGAGTGTGGCTTGCCGGAGGGCGTCGCGGTCACGATCCAGTAGTTGCGCGCCTCGCTGACCTTGCGGGCGACGTCGTTCCAGTCGAGTGGGGTGAACGGATACTGCTCCAGACCGAACCCAAAGGAATCGGGCATTTGCGGTCGGTCAGGTTCAGGTACCTGAAGGCTCATGAGTCGTCATCCCCCTGGTCGGCGAGGGCGTCGTACGTGCCCAGATGCCAGTGATTGCCTTCATAGTCGGCGATCGTGAAGGCGTGTGAGCCGTAATCCGTGTCCTCAATCGGTTGCACGACGGTGGCGCCGGCCGCAACGGCGCGCGCGAAGGCTGCGTCGACCTGCTCGGCCGACTCAGCGGTCATGCTGATCGACCCGTGCCTGTGGGGCAGGTCATACGGATTGCCGCTGAGCTCGCCCAGCATGACCAGCGATCCACGCCATTCGAGCTGGGCGTGCTCCACTCGTCCCGCTTCATCGCGGACGACGAAGTGCTCGGTGATGCCGAGCGCATCGTGTAACCACTGGATGGCCTGATTGGCGTCTGCGTAGCGCAGCGATGGAATGACGGTTTGATGAGGCATCGTTGTCCTTTGCCGCTTGCGTTCCAACAACTCCCATCACAATGCGACAGATGGCAGCGGTTCGTCAATCACCTGGCGCAAATCGGCGACGCTGTGCACAGGCGCAGAGCAAGCGAACGCCTGACAAACGTACGCCGTCGCGCGTCCCTCAACCGACGGCTTGTCGGCCAACTGTGGCACGCTGCTGTCGCCGTCCGCCGGATCGCGTTGCATCAATACCATCGGTCGCGGCTGACCAGACCACAGGTCGCGGCGCATCTGTGACAGCGCTTCGTTCTCAGCCGGGCCGACGAGCGCGACCGAGCGATGCTCGGTCAGCCAGTCCTGGACCGAGACGAACAGTCCCAGCATCGTTGGCGCTTTGCTCAGGTAGGCGGAGAAGGCTGCGCGCATTGCCTCGATCAGATCGGCGTAGCGACCGTCGGCGGTGAGCGCGTACATGCGGGCCAGCGCGCGCGCCGCCAGTGCGTTGCCACTCGGCGTCGCGCCGTCCTGGGTGGGCTTGCGCTGGGCGATCAGTCGCTCGCCATCGCGTCCGACAGTGAAGAACCCGCCGCCCTCGTGATCCCAGAAGCGTTCGATCATCACGTCGATCATCGAACGCGCTTCGGAATACCAGGTTTCATCGCCCGTCGCTTCGTACAACGAGATCATGCCGTCGGCGAGGGCGGCGTAATCCTCGACAAAGGCGTCGACGGATGCGCGACCGGCCGAGTGAATCCGTAGCAGGTCGCCATCAGTCGTACGCATGTTGTCAAGGATTACGCGAGCCGCTCGGGCGGCGGCTTCAATGAATCGAGGTTCGTCCAGTACGGCTCCAGCCTTGGCCAGGGCGTCGATCGCCATTCCGTTCCAGGCGGCGATGATCTTGGTGTCGGTGGCCGGCGGGATGCGGGCCACCCGATGATCAAGCAGGGACTGGCGACTGCGTTTCAGCGATGCCTCGATATCAGTGAGCGGTCGGTCAAGCCAGCGCGCGATTTCGGCGGGTTCCTGCACAGCGGTGAGAATCGACTTGCCCTCCCAGTTGCCGCCAACGTCGACGCCCCAGCGTCGACAGGCGGTCTCGGCGTCGGCCTTCGGCAGGAGCGCGAATAGCTCGTCACGTGTCCAGACGAAGTACTTGCCCTCGACGCCTTCGGAGTCGGCGTCGGTAGAGGCAAAGAATGCGCCGTGCGGAGTCTGCAGATCGGCCAGGAGGTAATCGGCCGTCTCACGCGCGATGCGAGCGAACAGTGAGGCGTCGTCTACAGCTGCCGCCATGCGGTAGGCGTCGAGGTAGAGCGGGATCAGGAGCGCGTTGTCATAGAGCATCTTTTCGAAGTGCGGGACGAGCCAGATCTGATCGACGGCGTAGCGGTGAAACCCACCAGCGAGCTGGTCGTAGATGCCGCCTTCGGCCATTTGTCGCAGTGAATGGGCGAGATGGCGTCGGGCGTCATTGCGGTTGCTGGCCGACTCGTCCAGAGCTTGCTGGACGAGCAGCTGGAGATAGAACGGCTGCGGGAACTTCGGCGCGCCGCCGAAACCGCCGTGCGTGCGATCAGCGGCCTGAAGCAGCGCCGTCGCGGCGCGTGAACGGATCTGGGCGGCGTTCTCGGTCAGCTCTTCCCCAGCCAGCTCGACGCGCAGATTCAGATGCTGGGTCAGCTGGGTCGCCTGTTGCTCGACCTGGTCACGCTGCTCACGGAAGGCGCGCGTGACGCCCTGCAGGACGTCGGTCCAGCCGGGCATCCCGGTTCGACGTTGCGGAGGGAAATAAGTACCGCCGAAAAACGGGCGGCCGTCGGGTGTGCAGAAGACGTTCAACGGCCAGCCGCCGTGCCCGTGCAGCATCTGCTGGGCGTCCATGTAGATCTCGTCTACGTCGGGACGCTCTTCACGGTCGACCTTGATACTGATGACCAGCTCATTCTGGAGCGCGGCGATCTGTTCGTCCTCGAACGATTCACGCTCCATCACATGGCACCAGTGGCAGGCGGCGTAGCCGACGCTGACCAGCACCGGTTTGTCTTCGGCCCGGGCGCGAGCCCAGGCCTCTTCGCTCCACGGATACCAGTCCACAGGGTTGTTGGCGTGTTGTAGTAGATAGGGAGAGGTCTCCCGAGCGAGTCGATTTGGCATAGCACAACCTTAACAGCGCAGGCGCTCCCTCAGCTGAGAGCGCTGTTAGCGTTTCGCTCGAATTGTCGACGCCGGAGTCGGAGGTGTCAGCGATGAGTCCGATTGAACAGGCGCTGGCTCCGCTTGCGCGCGCGCTGAAGCCGTTGCTGGGACGACTGAGCCTCGATCAGGCGAGCAATCAGGCCAGCGCGCGACAATTGATGGCCGAAGTGCTGGGGACCTTCGGTCTCGTACTGTTCTGTGCGGGATCGGCGCACGTCAACTGGTGGTCCGGCGGGCAACTGGGCGCGCTGGGCGTGGGACTGGTCAACGGACTCGGCGTGGCCGTGATGATCTTCGCCTTCTGGGCGATCTCGGGCGCGCATCTCAACCCCGCCGTGTCGTTTGGGCTCTGGCTGAGCGGCAAGCTGCCAGGCCGCAAGCTGGCGCCATATGTCGTCGCGCAACTGGTGGGAGCGCTGATCGCCTCGTCGACCATGCACGGGCTCTTCCGCAACCACACCGGCGAGGGTGAATCGTGGTTGGGCGCGAACTTCAGCGACGGCCCGTTGATTCAGGCATTCGGTACCGAGATCGTGATCACCTTCTTCCTGGTCTATGCCATCCTGCTGATGGCGGAACGCGGTCGCAACGCGACCGTCTTCGCGATTGCCGTGGGCTTCTACGTCGCGGCGGCCGTGACGATGGCCGGGGGCGTGTCGGGCGCGTCGATGAATCCCGCCCGCGCCTTCGGCCCGGCCGCGATCGCCTGGTTCTGGGACAACCACTGGATCTATTGGGTCGCGCCGGGATTGGGAGCGCTGTTTGCCTCGATATTCTTCGCGGCGCTCCGCGACCGAAACGGATCTGAAGGTCAATAGAGCTCTGCTCCGTCATTCCCCTCACGCTCCACCCATATTCCGCGCACTACTCTGTCATTCCCGCATACTTCTGCGTCATTCCCGCGTAGGCGGGAACCTCGTAGTGGGACAATGACGCCTGCGTGTCGGGTTCCTGCTTTCGCAGGAATGACGGAAGTGGGCAGGAATGATGGAGGTGAGCGGGAGTGACGAGAGTGGGCAGGTCGCTGAGCTTCCATCCGAGCGCTAACTCTCGATTCCGGCGGCGCGCAGCGCAATCCGCAGCGCCTGGTAGTTGTTTCTGGTGAAGTGATAGCCGCCCATGCCGATCGCCTGAGCGCCGAGCACGTTTTCTTCCAGGTCGTCGATGAAGAAACAGTGCTGGGGAGGCACGCCGATTTCCCGCGCTGCGTGTTCGAAGATTCGCGGATCCGGTTTGCGCATGCCGATCTCACCCGAGACGATGATTGCATCCCAGCGCACTTCGACCGGCAGGTTGTTGAGGAAGCGATCGCGCAGATCGTCAGGGGCGTTGGAGAGCACCCCGATTTTGTGGCCGGCGGCCTGTAGATCGTGCGCAAGTTCGAAGTTGGGATGGTGATATTGCCAGGGCTGGGCGTACCAGGCATCGAGCAGGCTCTGCACCTCTTCGGCCACGTTGCCCTGCAGATAGGGCGCCAGACTCTGTTCGACGCCTCGCTGCCAGGTCTCCCAGTCGCCATGACCAGTCTCAATCGCGCGCCACTCCGGAGTGCGATAGAACGCATCCACCAATGTGCCGGCCGGTAGATTCCAGCGCTGGCCAAACTCGTCGTAGCCATCCCAATCCATACGAATCAGGACTCCACCGAAATCGAACAGGACCGCACGCTGGGCCATCACAACGCCTCCTCGGCTGGTTCACCAGTTGCGAGTCTACGGGCGATTCCGATCAGACGGTTAGCCGCGAGATCGAATGGTCGGTCTCGCCCCCAGCGAGCCGCCGCCTCGCGTCGCTGGAGAATCTCGCGCGTCTCGTCGGCGTGCACGGCTCTGCGGATCGAGGCGGCGAACGCTCGCGGCGTCGCCTGGGCGATCCAGCCGTGGCGTTGATCGACCGTAGCGCGCGCGCCGTCGTGCGGCGTCGCGATGACCGGGACGCCACTGGCCAGTGCCTGCGCGATCGTGAGTCCATAGGCCTCGTAGTAGCTGGGCGAGCAGAAAGCGTCAGCGGCTGCGAACAGGCGCCACTTCGGCTCGCCCGAGACATAGCCAACGAACTGCACCTCAGCCCGCTTGAGCCGCGACGCTGCACGTCGTAGCCGTCGCAGATACGCTGCGCCGCCCATGTAGGCCGGCGCGCCGGCGATGATCAGCTGTATGCGCTCGGCCGTCGATGGTGATTGTCGTTCAATCAGGCGCAGCGCCTCGATCACCAGCTCGATGCGTTTCTCAGGCGAGAGGCGACTCAGGGTCAGCAGGGTAAAACGGTTTGGATCGGCGCCGACCTCGTGTAACGACTCGCGACGCTGTGTCCGCAGGGTTGGATCGGGCTCGCCGATCACGCCCCACGGCACAATCTGGGTGCGTCGAGCCACGCCCGTGCCGGGATAACAATCGGCGAGCGAGCGCGCCAGCGGCGCTGAGGGCGCAATCGGCGCGTCGACGAATTGGGCGAGCGCTCGCTCCTTGGGCCAGACCAGGCGGGCGATGTTCGGCGCGCGGTTGGCAAGTCCACGTTGCTCAGCCCAACGCCAGAGCGCGGAGAGATGATGGCCCCTGAGCGGGATTCCTGTCGGTTGCGAGATGTAGCGACGGCTGAAGAACTCACTCACGATCACATGCAGCAGCGCGATCTGGCGGAAACCGTTCTCATGTAGTTGTGCGAATGGCGGGCCCTCTGATGTGTCATTGGCCAGTACGACGGCATCACTCGGATCAATATCCCGGAAGTAGTCGGCGAGCGCCGCTTCCCATTCCAGAGCGAATCGCGCGTAGTCTCTGGCGTTGAGCTGTAGGATCCGGTCCGGCTCGGCCTGGGACAGGGTTGGCACGGGAAGCTGTTGGCGAATGCCATCCCTGCCCTCCGTCGCGCCGGGGGTGAGCAGGGTGACGTCGAAGTCTGCGTTCGTGAGCTGAGGCGTCAGCGCTTCCAGCACGGCGACGCCTCCACCGACGGGCGCGGCGTCGGTGGTCAGGGCGCCGGTCGCGCTGCACAGGTAGATGCGCGGCATGGGTTGAGATTATTCGCTGAAGCGCGTCACCACTCACAGCTAGGCTGCCAACCAGGAGCAAGCAGGGAGTCAGTGGAGGATGCCATGGCGCTGACATATGAGCGGTTGGATGGCCTGATGGCGGCGCAGGTGACGCCGTTCACTGAGGGCGGGCGCGAGGTCGATGTGGATTGGATCGGCCCGCATATCGACTGGATGCGGACGATGGGCGTCACCGGCATTCTCACGCTCGGCACGAATGGCGAGGGGCCGTCGGTAGGCATGGATGAGCGCCAGCGGGTGGTCAAGGCCGTCAAGCAGGCGTCGCGCGGAATTGGCGGCGGGTTGGTGGTGGTCGCCGGGTCCACCTGTCCCTCGTTGCCGGACACGATCCGCGCCGCCAACGACGCGCTTGACGCGGGCGCCGACGCTGTTGCGCTCTTGCCGCCCTTCTTCTTCAAGAACGTGGAATCACGCGGGATGATTGATTGGTTCTCGGCCGTGATCGCGTCGTTACCGTCGGAGGGCCGCGCGCTGCTCTACAACATGCCCGCGCAGGCCGGCATCGACATTCCCGACGATGTGCTCGCGGGAACGCTGGAGCGTCATCCCGACCAGTTGCTGGGGATCAAGGACTCGGGCGGGGACGCAGAGCGAACCAGCAGATACATGGCCCAGGTACCACGCGAAGGACCAGGCTCCGAGTTTCGTGTGATGGCGGGCGCAGACTCGGCTCACGCCTCGCTGTACGGGATTGGTTGCGTCGGCGGGGTCTCGGGGCTGGCGAATGCGGTCCCGGCGTTGGTCAAGACGATCCAGTTCGCCCATCGTGAAGGCGGCGAGCCGCATCGCCCGCAGAATCAACTCAACGAGTTGCACGCCATCCTCAATGCATTCCCGCGAGTCGGAGCGCTGAAACAGCTGATCCAGATCACCAGCGGACTGCCACTGACGCACACACGACCGCCCTACCGCGACCTCGATCGGCATGAAGTTCGCGCGCTGGAAGAGGCGGTTGGTCGGTACCTGATCGGTGAGGCGGTCTGATCGCTAGAAGTGGTTCATGCAGTGCATGGCGTATTCGGTGGCGAACAGGTGATCGGCTCTGAGCAGAGCCGCCGAGTCGCTCGCCTCAATCCGACCGAGTCGATGGGCATAGCTCGCCGTGAGCGCTCCGGTAGCCAGATGCGCCATCGTGAAGACGTCCATTGTCAGCTCCGGCGATGCATCGACCTGACGGATGTCGGCGCCCTCGGGCCCGGTCGATAGCTTCCAGACGCCCTGATTCCACTCACAGAGGTCATCCAGAACCCGGAAGGTGAGTTCGGACTCGACCGGGTAGCGGCGAATCATGAGGGCTCGCGGTAGGTCGACGACGCGGACGAGGATGCCGTCAGCGATATTGACGCGCAGCGTGCGCGGGTCACGGGCGAAATGTTGGATCGGGTCGTCGGATGGCGCGTCGGCGAGGTAGATACGGTAGGTCAGGTCCTGACTGGCCGCGAACTGCCAGAGCGCGACGTAGGCCTCGGGCGTGAGCCATCCGTATTCACGGATCGTCATCCGGTGATCACGCTGACCGGCGCTGGGCTGGTTGAGCGTGCGATCCTCGCAGCTTGTGTAGACCATGTAGCCCAGCGCCTCACCGTCTTCCTCGTAGAGCAGGACGCGCACCGGGCCTTCAGTGATGTCTTCCGGCTCCGACAACACCTCCGCGTTCCACAGGTTCAGACCGCGGTGCAGGAGTCCGTTGCGCGGCTGCATGTACTGGCGGTAGAGATCGCGGATCACGGCCGCGTTGTCGGGCAGGTCTCTGGCGTTGGTGACGCTGAGTTTGCCTGAGGGGGTCGGCGTATGGACGAAGTTGAGGTCGAGCGGATCGATTTCATAGCGTAGGCGTCGGGAGCAGACCGCATAGCCGAAGCGCTGGTAGATGGCGGCCTGCGAGGCATAGAGCGCAGCCAGCGACTGTCCGCGTTCATATTGCTCATCGAGCGAGTGTTCCATGGCGAAGCGCAGGTAACCGCGACGGCGCTTGGTCGGGTCGGTGCCGACGGCCGTGACGCCGGCGACATGTGCGCGTTCACCGTTGAAGCGCATCGAGAACGGCCAGGCGCCAAAGGTCGTCGAGAGCGCGCCGTGCTCGAATACGCAGGTCGACCACTCGGGCTGGAGGAAGGTGACCGGGTCACGCATCGGGTTGCCGTGCTCTTGCAGGGCGAGGTTGGCGATGAAACGGAAATCTTCCATTTCCTCGGCATTGGCGGCTCGGACTTCGACTCCGGCGGGTATTTCGCGTCGCGGCATGGTCAGCTCCTTGGTCTCGGGACGTGTAGAGCCTATCAACGAAATGAGGTGTGAGTCGTCAGCCCACGCGTTGCGCTCGGCCATCCCTGAGTGCACTGCGCGATTCAGGTTCTATAGTGAATCTTGGTTGGTGGGCAAGCTGTGTGCCATGAAAATACTCATTGCTGATGACGAGCCGCACATCCGCGAATTGGTCCGTCTGTACCTCTCGAGAGAGGGCTATGAGCTGGAGTTTGCCTCGGACGGCCAGGAGGCGCTCGAAAAAGCGGTCATGCTCCAACCGGACCTGGTGGTCCTCGACCTGATGATGCCCAAGCTGGACGGCTTCGAGGTCACCAAAGGGATTCGGCAGGACTCAGACGTGCCCATCCTCATGCTCACCGTGCGTCGCGAGGACGCGGTCAAGGTAGCGGGTTTCGAGTTGGGCGCTGATGACTATCTGACCAAGCCGTTCAATCCCAAAGAGCTGGTGGCTCGGGTCAAGGCCATTCTGCGGCGCGCCGATGGGATTGCGCGCTCTGGGATCGAGGTCGCCGTCGGCAGTTTGACCCTGAATCGACAGACGCGCGAGGCGGTGCTGGGCGGCACGGCGCTCAAATTACGGACGAAGGAGTTTGATCTCCTGTTCGCGCTTGCCCAGAACTTGCAGACCGTCATGTCACGGGAGCAGCTGCTCTCGCTGGTCTGGGGCTACACCTTCAGCGGCGAGACGCGAACCGTCGACGTCCATATCAATCACCTGCGCCAGCATCTGCGCGATAGCGATCTGCAAATCGAAACGTTGCGTGGCGTTGGCTACAAGATGACCATGCGCGACAATCCCTCTGGTCTCTCGCTTGCCGCCAACGGTGACGCTCGCTAGCCGACCCCGGCGATCGCTGCCAACAGCGCAGTCATGATCTCTCTCGGCAAGCTGAGTCGTCCCTCTGCGCTGAACGCATCAGCCTTCCAGCCGCGGACCATCCGGTCGCGGATCTATGTCACCATGGTCGCGATCGTGGCGCTGACGCTGATCGTTGTCGGCCTGGGCAGCTTCCTGTTGCTCGGCGGCTACCAGGACCGAGTCGATCAGTCGCGCTTGCGTGAACTGGCGACGGCCTGGGGTCCCGAGCTGTTCTCCGAAGCCGGCGAAACCCAAACCCTTGACGAATTGTTGAAGACGTGGTTGAGCGCTGGAACGCGGAAAGGATCGCTTGCCAGTGAGCTTGATGTGCCAGTCTTGGGTCTCGAAGCTGACGGTGAAGTCGTCCGCGCGCTGGACAACGGTGATCGGTTTTTGGGGGAAACACTGCCGATCGACTTGGGCGCAGTGAGCAACGGAGTCGTTGAGGGCGAGCTCACGACTGAGGATGGCGAACGAATCGCCTATGTCGTGACGAAACTGCGGCCTGAAATACAACAACGCCAGGGCTACTGCTGTATCGCCGTGGCGCTGGTTTACGGATCGCGCTGGACCGTGTTGGGGGATCTGGCCCCGCAGCTGTTTCTTGCCGGCGTCGTCGCGCTGGTCGTCGCCTCCCTGGTCGGGTTCCTGGTCTCCCGTTCGATCTATCGACCGATTCAACGGGTCGCCGCGGCGTCGCGTCGAGTGACGCAGGGCCAGTTGCAGCAACGGGTCGACATCGGCGGGTCACAGGAGGCGCAGGAGCTGGCGCGCTCATTCAACCAGATGACCGATGAGGTCGAGCGTCAGCAGATCGCCCTGCGCGATTTCCTGGCCAACGTCTCCCACGATCTGCAGACACCGCTGACCTCGATCAACGGGTTCTCCCAAGCCTTGATGGACGATGTCGTACAGGCCGACGAACAACGAAACACATATCGAATCATTGAGGATGAATCACGTCGGCTCCTGCGCCTGGTCGAAGGGTTGCTGGACCTCTCACGAATCGAGGCCGGGCAGGTGCAGGTCGAAGCGGCGCCAGTCGAGGTCGCCTCGCTGCTCGATCACGTGGGCGACCTCTTTGCATTGCGCGCCCAGGAACTGGACGTCAAGCTCGCGGTATCGCCGACCGAGGTCGCTGAGGTCCTGGGTGATTGGGATCGGTTGGATCAGGTCTTGGGCAATCTGCTCGACAATGCGCTGCGGCACACGCCGCCAGGAGGCGACGTACAGTTGAGTGCACGTAGCGAGAGCCCGAACAGTGTGTCGATTGCGGTCGCCGACACCGGCGTCGGGATCCCCGAGGAGGCGATTCCCTACCTGTTTGACCGCTACTACAAGTCGGATCGGCCTGGCGCTCAAGGCGGCACCGGTCTTGGTCTGGCCATCGCACGTGAGCTGGTGCGGGCGCAGGGAGGCGAGATTCGCGTCTCGAGCGAGCAGGGCGTGGGCACGACTTTCCATGTTGTGCTCCCGACCGTCTGAGGTCCGATCTCGACAAGTGATGCAGGAGTACCGTCGAACCTGGAGCATCTTCACCTTGGCTGAGGCAACGGGACGGTCCGCCCGGCTGCGCCTGGTTGGGTTGTTGGTCTGTTGCCTGACGACGTTCGCCGCGTGTGGGAATGGCGGCGAACCCCCCATCACT
>RKRS01000074.1 GCA_007571275.1 Dehalococcoidia bacterium | reverse complement strand
GTCTCGGCGGTCGGCTTGATCACAAAGCGCGAGTCGTCGGGCGGCGGAACGGGGTCGCCCTCCAGCGCGGGAGCCACTGGGGGCATGTTTCGTTCGGGGGTCTGCTGGGTCATCGCGTCCTCCTCCGAGCAGTCATGATCTGCAACGATCTGGGCAGGATTGCAGGATAGTCAGGGTCCGTTGCGGCCTAATCTCGACTAGAACGGTAAGCCAATCGCCTTCGAGAGGAAGGCCATCCAGTCTCTGGACTCCCGGAACCGCTCGATCGTGTATTCGACGAAGTCGGGGGCGGTGACGTCTTCGACGTCCATGCGGTGGGTGACGATGAAATGCTTGCGCTTGATGTCCTCGATCATCGGATCGTCGGCGGAGAATCCTCGTGGCGGTCGCTTGAGCGAGTCATGGCGGCCATCGAGGAGCCAGTGGTCAGAGTCGGCGATTCGTTTCAACGCGAGCCATTCGTTGGGACGCTCTGAAACCGCGCGTCGATAGGCGAGGAGCGCGTCACGGTCAGGCATCCAGCTGCCAGCGCCGATGAAACACTCATCGATGGCGATGTGCACGTAGTAACCGGGCGCGTGCACGTCCTTGCCCGACTCATGGCGGAACTGGATGCCGACATTGGTCTTGTATGGCGACTTGTCGCGCGAGAAGCGCACGTCGCGGTAGATGCGCATCAGTGAGCCGCCCTGTTTGCGGTCGGAGGCGCGGAGGTGAGGCGAAATCTCGGCCAATGGTCCGCTGACCTGTCGGATGTATTCCAGCGCCGGCTCGCGCAAGACTGACTCGTACGCGGCCTTGCGGGCATTGAACCAGTCGCGATTGTTGTTGGCCGAGAGATCGATGAGGAAGTCGATCAGTTGCTCGCTGAAGGCCATTGGCTCGTCCAATCAGTTGTGGTCTGGCTCAGTTGCCTCAGATTGCCCCTCAAGCAGATGTTGGGGCGCTCGGTATCGGCTGATCGAACGCCAGAGGACGCCAATCAGCAGGGTCACACCCAGCCCGATCGCGCCGCCGAGGAAGTAGGTGTTGTCCACGCCGATCTCATCGCCCCAGAAGCCGACCCAGATGATGCCGAGATTATTCGCTGTCTGCGCCATCAGCACCATCACCGAGAAGGCGCGGCCGCGCATCTCGTCGGGCGTGGTCAGATGGACGGTGACCTGTCGGACGGCGACGGTGACGGCGTCGGCAGCGCCCAACAGCGCGATCACGATCATGCCGACCCAGAGCCAGGGCGCAGCGCCCAGCGCGAAGAGCAGAGCGGCGTAGAAGGCTGAGGCGGCGAGCACCATGACGCCCTTGGCGCGGTAGTTGACCAGGAAGAGCGCCAGCATCATGCCGCACGCCGAGCCGACTGCGTTGACCGTGCCCAGGGCGCCAGCCGCGCCAACACCGGCCATGAACAGTCCCGTTGCCAGCAGCGGCAGGATCTCGCGGTAGTAGGAGATGATCGTGATGCCCCAGTCAAGGATGAAGAGACCGGGCAGAATCGGGTGGCGGACGACATACCTCGCGCCCTCAATCACCATGCGGACCGTGGACTGCCGCTCGGAGACGGCGCGGGCTGAGGTGCGAATCAGCATCGGCATCACGGCGGAGATGGCGGCAAAACCGGCCGCGACCCAGAGCATGCCAATCGCATCGAGTCCGAGCGCCAGCGCCGTGACGATCAGGCCACCGAGAATCCAGCCGGTCATCTGGGTGCTGGTATCGAGCGTGACGGCGGCGCTCAGGTAGCGCGGCGGCACAACGCGCGGCGTGATCGTCGCGCGGGCCGGGGCGACAAACGTGGCCAACCCACCGAGCGCGCCGAGCGCGACCCAGGCCATCCAGAACTCCAGCGCGTCAGCGGTCGCCGCCGCTGCAACGGCAATCAGAATCACGAGCACGGTCAGATTCGCGCCCGCCATCAGCCAGCGCCGATCAAATCGGTCGGCCAATGCGCCGCCATAGAGCACGGCAAACGCCTGAATCGGCAGTTGCACCGCGCCGATGATTGCGACCTCGGTGAACGAATCGGCGCCGGTCTGGTCGAGAAACCACTGCGGGATCGCGATGAAGCGAATCTGCTGGGCGATGATCATGCAGAGCGCAGCGACCCAGAGCACTCGGTAGTCGCGGATCGCAAAGAGTCTGCGCAGGGGCGGGCGGTCGAATGTCGGACGCTGACTCACGACCCAACCCGTCGCTGGATCGCTGGGTCAGTCATACTGTGTGACGAACATCTGAAACCTGCAGACAACACGGGCATACCTGCGGAGGGTACCGCCCGACGTGGAATCAGAGGGAGCGAAGCATGAAGGTCGGAGTCTATCTACCTCAGGTTGGGGGCGTGGCCAGCCCGGAGAACATTGAGCGTGTCGCGCGAGCGGTCGAGGCGAACGGCTACGACTCACTGTGGACGTTCGACCATGTGGTGCTCCGACCCGATCAGGGATCGGACTATCCATATTCGGAGGATGGGCGGTTCCTGGTCCCGGCTGAAGCGCCGTTCCTCGAGCCGCTGACGCTGCTGACCTATGCGGCGGCGGTCACGGAGCGGGTGGAGTTGGGCACGGCGGTCCTGGTCGCGCCGATGCGCGCGCCGGTGCTGCACGCCAAGCTGATGGCGACGCTCGATCACCTGGCCGGCGGTCGCCTGCTGCTGGGCGCGGGCGTGGGCTGGTGGAAAGAGGAGTTCGAGGCGTTGTCGATGCCGTTCGACCGTCGTGGCGCGCGCATGGATGAGTATCTGCAGGTGCTGCGCGATCTGTGGGAGAACGAGATCGGCTCATTCGCGGGCGAGTTCTACAACACAGAAGGTTGGTACTGCCGACCACAGCCGCCGCGTCGGGTACCGATCCTGCTGGGCGGCAACCATCCACGCCAGCTGCGGCGCGCCGGGCGCTTCGCCGACGGCTATCTGGCCAATCCGGCGATGCTCGACACGCTGGAAGCGGACTGGGCGCTGGTCAAGTCGGAGGCGGAAGCGCACGGCCGCGACCCGTCGGCGCTGAGCCTGATGATCAACCGCATCACGGTGCTCGCAGAGGACACGATCGATGAGGCGGCGGAGACGCTGGCCGAGATGAAGTCGAGAGGCTTCGACCACGCGATCGCCAATCTGCATCCAGCCGCGGACGCGGAGTCGGTGTTGGCGGAGTTCGCCGGCAAGCATCTGCGCGAGTTGCAGAGCGGCTGAAGATGTCGATCCTTATTCCAAGTTCGTGAATAAGCGGTGCGCTTATCGTGAGTTCGTCGGTGAAGTCGGGATAGCACCGATCCTTATTCCAAGTTCGTGAATAAGCGGTGCGCTTATCGTGAGTTCGTCGGTGAAGTCGGGATAATATTCTTGTGGAGCAATCAGCTGATAGCGGGGCACTGGAACAGGGCATGAAGCGACAACGAACCGGCCACTTTGACACCGCGGTCTACGGAGAAGAATCGGTGCGCGCATTCGTCCCGTCTCCTCTGCCTCCAGAACCGCCAATCGACTTGGCAGACATCGCTCAGCTCCTAGAGAGAGCCACGGCGGCGCTGGGCTCGCTAGACGCAGTCACGACGCACCTTCCAGACCCCGATCTCTTCATTTACTCCTACGTCCGGCGCGAAGCCCAACTCTCGTCGGAAATCGAAGGCACACAGTCATCCCTGTCCGATCTGCTCGAATTCGAGCTCACCGGAGCGCCAGGCGCGCTGACAGATGACGTGACCGAAGTGTCGAACTATGTTGCGGCGTTGAACCATGGCCTGCGACGAATGCGAGACGACGACTTCCCTCTGAGCAACCGCCTCATCCGAGAATTGCATGAACGGCTACTTCGCAGCGGTCGGGGATCAGAGAAGCTCCCAGGCGAATTTCGACGTTCCCAGAACTGGATCGGGGGACGTCGTCCTGCAACGGCTGCCTATGTACCGCCGCCCCATCTCGAAGTCCAGAACTGCATGGCAGAACTCGAGCGATTCATCCACTCCAGAGATGACGGACTACCGGCACTTGTCCGCGCAGGACTAGCCCATGTGCAGTTTGAGACCATTCACCCGTTCCTGGACGGCAATGGCCGAGTGGGCCGAATGCTAATCCCGTTTATCTTGCACCAAGCTGGCTTGCTCTCTGAGCCGATCCTGTACCTCAGCCTCTATTTCAAGCAGTACCGCAGCACCTACTACGACCTACTCAATCAGATCAGGGATGACGGCGATTGGGAGAAGTGGCTTGCCTTCTTTCTCGATGGAGTTGCGGCCACTGCACAACACGGCGTCCAGACGGCTCACGGGCTGCGCAGTCTGTTCGAACGAGACCGAAAGCGGATTCAGGAAACAGGTCGCCGCGCGAGCTCGGCCTTGCGCGTGCATGCCGCGTTCATGAATCGACCGCTGCTCTCGATTGCGGCCTTGGGCGAGGGGACGCGACTCTCGCAATCAGCGGTTGCCTCCAGTGTGCAGATGTTGGAAGAAATGAACGTCGTCGTCGAGGCCACGGGTAGGCGTAGAGGGCGACTCTTCGTGTACCAAGAGTATCTGCACACGCTCAACCAGGACCTTCCGCCAGCCTGGGTTCAGGAGTCTGACCTCGAGGTAACCTGAGCGATGGAGTGGAAGGAGCCCACATGGGCGATACCGTGACCTATGAACGCGACGGTCGGATTGCCGTCATCACATATAACCGCCCCGAGGCGTTGAACGCGATTAACCACGAACTGCGCTCGGACCTGAACGCGGCGTGGGAAGCGTTTCGCAACGACGACGAGGCCTGGGTCGGGATTGTGACCGGGGCGGGACGCGCATTCTCGGCGGGCGCCGACCTGCGCTCGCCGGCGCCGCCCGAGGAGCATACGTTCTGGGAAGTGCCGTCGCTGACCTCGCTTGAGTCGGGGATGGAGGTCTGGAAACCGACCATCGCCGCGGTCAATGGCTACGCGCTGGGCTTCGGCCTGACACTGGTCGCCGCCTGCGATTTTGTGATCGCCTCCGAACGGGCGCAATTCGGGTTTCCTGAAGTGCAGATCGGCGTGCCCACAATTCAGGGATCGATCCGTATGCCGAAGCGCATCGCCTGGCACTACGCGATGGAGTTGCTGCTGATCGGCGATCGGGTCGACGCCTGGCGGGCCAAGGAAATGGGGCTGGTCTGGGAGATCGTGCCGCACGACGATCTGATGCCGGCGGCAAGAGCCCTGGCGCAACGGCTGTGCAAAGGCGCGCCGCTGGCCGTCCGCGCGACCAAAGAGGTTGCCCACCGCGGTCAGGAGCTGCCCTTCGTCCAGGCGATCCGTTTCGGCGAGACGATGCGCCGTGTCGCGCGTGAGACCGCCGACGCCAAAGAGGGACCGCAGGCCTTTCGCGAGAAGCGCCCGCCGAGCTGGGGCGCGCACTGATGCCGGACCCGCCGCGACAGTTCTATCGCGCGGCTCGCGTTGCCAACGCGTCAATGGACGGCTGGCTGCCCGACCATGCGGTCGGTGTGGCCAACGGCAAAATCATCGACATCCTGCCCGCCGCCGACGCGCCCGCCGCTGAGACGATTGATCTGGGTGACGTCTCGTTGCTGCCCGGCCTGATTGAGGGACACACGCACATCCCCTGTCCGCCGCGCGTCGACGCCTTCGACATCATCTCGGTGGAACCGAATGAGCCAGCCTTGATGCGAGCGGCGCACGCCGTGGGACTGGCGCTGCGTAGCGGCATCACAACGATGCGCGACTTGGGATCGAAGAACGAGGTCGTGTTTGCGGTTCGTGAGGCGATTGCCTCGGGCGTGATTCCGGGGCCTCGGCTGTTAGCTTCGGGCGCGCCGATCACGCGAACCATGGATCACTGCTGGTTCTGGGGCGGCGAGGCGGACTCGCCGGAGGCGGTGCGGGCGATGGCGCAGACGAATGCAGACCAGGGCGCCGATGTGCTCAAGGTCATGGCCTCAGGCGGGAACTTCACGCCGACCTCGAATCCACGCGACCGCCAGTATCCGTCGGAGACGATTCGTGAGATCGTTGAAGCGGGCAAGCCAGGCGGCATCGAGGTCGCCGCGCACACACACGCAGCCGACGGTATCCGCGCTGCGGTTGAGGGCGGCGTGCGACATCTGATTCACTGTCGCTGGCTCTCGCAGGACCCGAGCGAAGGATTTCGCTACGACACGGAACTGGCTCAGCGGATCGCGGATGAGGGCATTTGGGTCAATCCGACGATTGGGCTCGGCCTGTTGGCCGCCGAGGCGCGTGAGCGTGGCGACGCCGCGCCGCGCCGCAATCCCAATTTGCAGGGACCGTCGCCGCGTGAGCAGGGCCTGGAAATCCTGCGCGACATGCGCGATCGTGGCGCTCGCTTCACCTCCGGCCTGGATATGGGCATGGCCTACGCCGACTTTCACCGCGCGCCGGCTGAGGCCTGGGCGTTCGTGCAGGACGTTGGGCTGTCGGAGTGGCAGGCGCTGCGCATCATGACCTGCGACACGGCTGAGGCGATCGGCGTCGGCGACAACGTCGGACGACTTGCCAAAGGGCTCGACGCCGACCTCGTTGCGTTCCTTGGCGATCCAGCCGAGAACATTCGCGATCTCGACCAGCCAAGCGCCGTGCTCCAGCGAGGACAACGGGTCGTCTGAGCGAAACGTTCGTTGGACGCATCACTACGTATTGGTCTTGGTTGTGCATACTCTATGGACATGACTCTTGGCGGATTTCGCAGCGTGTTGACGGGGTTGATTGGGTTCGCCGCCTCACTGGTGTTGTCGCTGCTGCCTGAGGCGGTCACGCTGCGGCTGCTGGACCGAACCGCTGCCGCCCGACAGGGACGGGACGCGCTGGCTGAACGGGAAGACGGGATTCACGTGCTGCTCTGCGGAGCGGGCGGGCCGCTGGCCGATATTCGGCGGTCGGGTCCCTGCGTCGCGGTGCAGGCCGGCGAGCACCTGTTGATGATCGACGCCGGGACCAACGGAGCGCGAAACCTGACACGCTTCACGGTCAATCCCGGTCGCGTGGAGGCCGTGCTGCTAACCCACGCGCACTCCGATCACATCGACGGCCTGGGCGAGCTGGCCGTGCTGCGTTGGATCAGCCGCGTGAGCGAGCAGCCGTTACCCGTGCACGGACCGCCGGTGGTCAGCGAGATCGTGAACGGATTCAATCAGGCCTATACCGCGGACTGCGGCTATCGGGTGGAGCACCATGGGCCGGAGATTGCGCCGCCAGGCGGAGGCGGATTGGCCGCCGTCCCGTTCTCGATGCCGGGCGATGGTGAGCTGACCACGGTGCTGGAAACCGAGGACGGCGTGCGAGTGAGCGCCTTCGCCGTATTGCACTCGCCGGTGTGTCAGGCGGTGGGCTATCGGATCGACTATCGGGGCCGTTCGATTGTCGTGAGCGGCGATACGTCGTACTCGGAAACGCTTGTGCGACACGCGCGGGGCGCAGACCTGCTGCTGCACGACGCGCTGGCCTCGAGGTTGACCGAACGGATCGCGGTAGCGGCGGAGTCGCGGGGCAACTGGCGAGCCGCGAAGGTGATGCGCGATGTACCGTCGTACCATGCGACACCGGCCGAGGCGGCGCAGGCGGCCGCAGAGGCCGGGGTCAAGCACCTGCTGCTTTACCACATCGTGCCGCCGCTGCCAACGCGGGCGTTGGAGCGAGTCTTCCTCAGTGGCATCAAAGACGTCTACGAGGGCAAGCTTACGCTCGGGCGAGACGGCACGCTGATTTCGGTACCGCTGGACTGACAGTCAGCGGATCATAGCTGGAGCACGATCTCACGACCCACGCGAGTATCGAGGTCGAGCAGCAGAATGCGGTGGTTGTTGGTGTCCGCCACCAACAGCGAGCGACCCGGGCCGTTGGTCAGACCGCCGGGTTCATCGAGCTGAAGCTGGCTGAAATTGCCCAAGGCGTCGCCGTGTCCGCCGACGAGAGTGGCTACTTGCTCGGTGCGCGGGTAGACCTGTTTGATCTTGTGGTTGAAGGTGTCGGCCACGTAGAGCTCGTCGCCGACTCGCGCCACATCCAATGGGTGCTGCAACCGCGCGACGGAGCGACCGCCGTCGACATCGCCGAAGTGGAAGAGGCCGCCCTGCCCGTTCTTGCCGATGAAAGTCGTCACGCGGCCATCGGGGTCCCAGCTGATTTCTCGCACGCCGCTTGACTCGGAATCGGCGAAGGCCAGTCCGCTTGGGCCCGGCGCGAGTCCTGAGACTTGCGCCAGCTCCGACTGCATTCTGGGGCCGTCAACGATGCCTTCGCGTCCGGAGCCGCCCCAGGGGCCAACGTAGGAGCCGTCGCCAGCGCTGTCACCCAGTGGCATTCGCCAGATCTGGTGAATGCCGGCCATGGCGATGTACAGATCGCCTGCCTGCACAGCAACGTCCCAGGGCGAGCTGAGCGCCGTCCGGGTCGCCGGCTCACCGGAGGGCATCATGCGCGCTTGCTCGCCCGTGCCGGCGATGGCGCTGACATCGCCATCGCGCAGATCAATCCGACGAATGGCGTGGTTCTCGTTGTCGGCGACAAAGATATGGCCGTCGTGAACCGTGACGCCCTGCGGCTGATTGAACTGCGCCTCCGCCGCCGAGCCGTCGCGGAAGCCAGCGGCTGAGCCGCCGATCACCTGAGACACATTGCCGTCCAGGTCGGCGACGATGATGCGGTCGTTATTGCTGTCCGAGACCACGAGTCGCCCGGACTCGTCATCCCAGGCGACCTTGCCGGGGAAGGAGAGGGCGCTGTCGCGGCCAGTCTCTCGCGTGAGACCCAAGTCCCGTCGGGACAGTAGCTGCTCGGCTTCATACTCGGCCAGCCAGCCGTCGATCAGCGGCGCTGCCATGTCCTCGGTCAGTTCGCCCTCGTGCAGACCGATAACGTTGCCGTTCGGGTCGATGAAATAGAGCGTCGGCCAGGCGCGCGCGCCGAAGGTCTGCCAGTACTTGAAGTCGGCGTCGTTGAGTACCGGATGCTCAATCCGCAGACGCAAGATCGCCTGGCGCAGGTTCTCGGTCTCGCGCTCGGTGGGGAACTTGGGCGAGTGGACGGAGACGATCTGCAAGGTGTCGGCGTAGCGTCGTTCAAGCTTCCGCAACTGCGGAAGCACATGCAGACAGTTGATTCAAGCGTAGGTCCAGAAGTGCAAAATCAGCAGCCGACCGCGGAAGTCGGCCATCGACATCTCTCGGCCCGTATTCAGCCAGGTCATTCCGCTCGGTACATCCGGCGCCGGCGTCCGCCCGAAGGCGCGTGAGGTGGTCATCGGTCAGCTCGTTTCCCTGTCGATTCAGGCTAACGCGCCGCGACGAGCTTGCGGATCGGTCCGTTGAACGTGAGGACGTAGATCTCGCCGTCATTGTCCCGCGCGAACGAGGCGATGCGATCTTCGATCTGCAGATGCTCGATCAGGTCGCCGTCGGCCGTGACGCTCCAGATCTTGCTCGAGCAGTAGTCGCCGAAGATGTATCGACCGCTCAGCCGAGGGATCGCGCTGCCTCGATAGACCTCGCCGCCAGTCACCGAGCAGCCATCGTCGTGGGTGTACTCCGCGACGGGCGCGACGGCTTCAGGCAGCGCGTCGCAGGCGTCCTGGGAGCGGAAGCAGGCGCTGCCCTCGAACACGTTCCAGCCGTGATTCTCGCCAGCGGCGACGATGGCGACTTCCTCGATCTGATTCTGCCCCACGTCACCGACCCAGAGTTGCCCGGTGTCACTGTCGAACGCCATCCGCCAGGGATTGCGTAGGCCCCAGGCCCAGATTTCGGGTCGGACGCCGGCAATGCCGAGAAACGGGTTATCGGTCGGGATGCGGTAGGGCGTGGATGTATTGATGTCGTTGACGTCGATGCGGATGATCGCGCCCAGCAGGGTTTCCCGATTCTGCCCGTGTCCCAGGGGGTCATTGGCGGCGCCGCCGTCGCCGAGTCCGAGATAGAGCATGCCATCCGGTCCAAATCGCACCGCGCCGCCGTTGTGGTTGGCATACGGCTGCCTGACCTCGAGGATGACCAGTTCTGACGCAGGAGGCGCAGCGCCCTGGACGAGTCGGAAGCGGGAAAGCCGAGTGACGCTCTGACCTCGCGGCGAGTAATAGACGTAGAGGTACGGATCGTTCTGTAGATCGGGGTGGAGCGCGATGCTGAGGAGTCCCTGCTCACCGCCGAAGTTGATGGACTCGGTCAGGTCGAGGACACCGATCTGCTCAATCTCGTCGCCCTCATCGATGAACCGCGTGATATAGCCGCGCTGCTCGGCGACCAGGAACGACCCATCAGACAGGGGCAGCATCTCGATCGGCTGTTGGAATTGATAGCCATTGAGGATCGGCGCCGCGGCCAGTTCGATGGAACTGGCGGTAGTCACTGCGGTCTGCTGATCCTCTGGCTCCGGCGGTTCAGGCTGTTGGACCTGCTGCGTCTGTCGATCCGCCTGCGCTTGCGGGGGTTGCGGCGCTTGTTGCTCCTCTTGTGCTTGTTCTACCTGCGCTGTCTGCTGCGACTGTGGCGCGACTGATTGGTCGGACTGTTGTTCCTGCTGTACCTGTGCTTGCGGTGCTGTCGACTCCTGCACAGCCTGCGTCTGTGTCTGCTGAGGACTGACGTCGCCGCCGCAAGCGACGGCGACCAGTACGAGCGTCAACCCAACTGCGCAGAGAGCAAGCCTATGGAGCAGGTTCATAGCGCAGCAGGGTCGTCTCTGAGTCGGGTACATCCTCAAACACGGGTCGCACGCGCATCCCGACGCTGATTGCCGATTCATCGACGTTGACCAGCGTTGAGGTCAGACGCGGACCTTCATCCAATTCGACCACTGCGATGATCTGCGGCTCGTCGCCGGCGAAGTCGGGCGCGGTTGGTCGGCGGGCGATGGTGTAGGTGTAGAGCGTGCCTGCGCCGGAGATTTCGCGCCACTCGAGATCATCGGCCAATGTCAGCGGCGCGTGCGAGCGAGGGTAGAAGACCCACTGTCCACTGGACGGCGAATACTGAATCTTGACCTTGCGCTCGCGCAGGGCGTCCCAGAACGGTTGCGTGCGCTCGATCGGGGTCGGTAACGGCCGCTCAGGCATTTAGTCACCCTCCAGAATCAGCGCGACTTGCTCCGACATCAGTCCGCCGTTGCCGGTGATGAAGGCGATATCGGCGTCGGGCACCTGGTGATCTTCGGCGCGACGCATCAGCTGCCGCGCGCCCTCGGTGATGTGCGACATCCCGCCAGCAAGCCCGGCCTGCCCGAAGCCCAACTGTCCGCCATGCGGATTGCAGGGGAAGTCACCCCTGAACGACAGGTCATGCTCGCGGACGAACGGCTGACCCTCTCCGCGCGGACAGAAGCCGGCGTCCTCAATCGTCATCAGCACGGTGATCGTGTAGCAGTCGTAGACCGAGATCAGGTCGACTTCCTCGCGCGTCCGTCCTGCCATCTCGAAGGCGGCGTCGGCAGCGGGAATCAGCGCGGTGGTCAACAGGTCCTCGGCATAGGTTGGCGTCTTGTGCAACACACGCTCGCCGAACCCGCTGATCCAGGCCGGGCGATGCTTCGAGCGCCTGGCGACGTCCTTGCCAGCGACGACGATGGCCGCGCCGCCGACACAGGGCATCACGATCTCGAGCATGTGGATGGGATCGGAGATCATCGGCGAATTGAGCACGTCATCGACGGTGATCGGGACGTGATGGAAGACGGCGGCCGGATTGTGGTTCGCCGAGACGCGCTGGTCGACCGCGATCCTGGCCAACGCTTCGGGGTCGTAGCCGTACTCAGCGCCGTACTTCATCGCGATCTGCGCATAGCCGCAGTTCTGCGCGACGTTGCCGTAGGGGATATCGAACTCAGCCTGCGGCGATCCGTAGTTGGCCGAGGACGCGCCGTAGCGCCAGCTGCTCGGTCCACTGGGCGGCGCGGGCGGTCTGGGCGAGGGCCAGGATGGCGCGGCGATCAGGACGACGTTGGCGACGCCCAGCTCAATCGCGGCAGCCGCTCGCCAGACCATCGCCGCGCAGGAGGCGCCGCCGAGGTCGACCACCTCGGCGAAGTTGACCTGCATGCCCAGATATTCGGTGATCGTGGAGGGCACGAAGGAATCGGACTCGCGGATGTTGGTGCAGCAGATCCCGTCGACCTCGGACGGATCAATGCCGGCGTCGTCGAGCGCTTCTCGCGCCAGCCGCGCCCACTGCTCGAGCGTGAAGATTGGCGGCGCCGTCGGACGGCGCTCCGGTTTCCACTCGGAGATTCCAACAATCGCCGCTTCGCCTCTGAGTCCCATATTTTCTGGCTCCCGTCTGTATCTGCAGCCAGTTTAGGCGCAGCCACCGGGTCCGCCGTAGGCGATCCACTGACTGTCGGGCGACCAGGCCAAGTGATCACAACCGCTGAGCACGCGCCAAATGCGATGGATGCGGCCTTGGCGTTCGTAGATGCGAAGCTGCCCATGGATCCAATTCCCAACCAGGCCGTCATACGACAAGGCAGACATCGACTTCCGCACACCATCAACAAGCACCGCAATGAAGCGGCTGTCGGGGGACCACTGCACTGTTCGGAGCTGTTGTTCGGGCGTGATCAGCGCAGCGCGACCCGAGCTCTCAGTAGAGAGCACCTTGAGTCCATCGGGCGAACTCACCGCGATCCAGCGTCCGTCGGGCGACCACTGAGCGTCTGCGGCGAACGGGTGGTAGCCATCAGAGGCAATGAACGCATGCTGATCGGCAAGCGGATAGATGCGGCCGTC
>RKRS01000085.1 GCA_007571275.1 Dehalococcoidia bacterium | reverse complement strand
CAGGATCAGGATCAGCCGAGTCTGGCGGTACGCCATGTCTCAGGGCGGTCCCAGTGCTCGTATCTGGTCATCCGCAGCTCGACGTCGAACGTCGTGGGTAGCATTTGATAGCCCCAGGACGCAACGATCCGATGGGGATGGGCGCGCCCTGGTTATATTCAAACCTCAAGGTTGTCTCAAGCGGAACGTCAGCCGGGTGGTCGTAGCAATCCGCAGGCAGCGGGGTGGGCAATTGTAGCCAGTCGCGATTACGAGGCCATGCAATAGCGTTCCGGCTGGAGTGATAGAACTCGTAACGGAGATAGAGCCTCGCAGGCGCGATGCAGCATTTGGGAACGCTGAACGTAAAGCTCGATTCGCCTGACGGCCAGCGGAGGACTTCGTTCTGTTCCCAATGGTGAGTCCGCCAGTGGACAAACGCGATAAAAGACCTGTCCAGGAATTGCTCTCTCGTAACAGTGACGGTGTGATCATCAGCGTTGTACTCAGCCTCTATGGGATGGATGTGAAACCCGCCCGTTTCATGCGCCTCTACCGTGCGGGGGGGGGGGTAAACAGCGCAATGATCAACACGGCGACGCCCAACCCCATCCCTGCCGCCGTGCGAACGACCGTCGTTCTCATGATTCCTGCTCCTGGCTTCCTGACCGCAGTAACCGGTTACGGGATGAGACACGTTGCCGAGCCCAACGGCGCGGATGATCAGGGCGCCCGGCTGAGGGCCTTGCGCACGTCGGGCGCCACATCAGGCACGCTGCCACGCTGCGCGCGATGAGGTTGTCGAGACGCCACCCGGCAGACGCCGCGGCTGCGGAGCGGCGTCCTCGACTATGCGATCACTCCTGCACTCCTGGCTGGGGCTGGTGGGCGATGGAGGACTCGAACCTCCGACCTCCCGGGTGTAAACCGGACGCTCTAGCCACCTGAGCTAATCGCCCCTGCGTTCCCCGCGCTCCATTGGCAGCGTTGCCATGGCTGCTTGCCGCTGCCCGCTACTGCTGCGTTTCTATCACACCAGACAGGTTCTCGGCAGCGAGATCGAAGGTACTGCGGAAGCTGTCAAACAGCGTGACCGCCGTCTCGAGGCCGCTGGCGCTTTCGTCCCCGATCGCGCCGCGAACGAGCGGTCCGGCGGCGTTGGCGATCTGCGCCAGCGCATCCGACACCTTTTCGTGCAGGGCGTCCCATTGGCTTGGCGGCGTCAACGCCGAGAACTGCTCGGCCAAATCGGACCAGATCCTGGTCTGCGCCTCCATATTGCGCTGCCAGCCCGGATCAGCGAGCACATCGGGATTGTCACGCCAACGCTGGATCAGCTCCGCCGCCGCGACGTGGTTGGCGCGCGCGGACTCGAGGACGTTCAGGGCGGCGTCGCCATAATCCGCCGACGCCGCCTGCTCGGTACCGACGCCGACGTCTTCACCAACCAGATCGCCAACTAGCCCCCGCAAGGTTTCGAGGTCGACGATGCCAACGCGCAGATCGCTGATGATCCCGTCGGCGCCGATGAAGAACGTGGTCGGCCGGCCGACCAGCGGGTAGGGGCCGTCAGTCATCGACTTGGTCGGGTCGAGCAGGACGAGGTAGCTGACGTCCGTGACCTCATATGCGAATTCACGCGCCGTTTCCAGGCTCTCGCCGTCGTTGATTCCGATGAACGTCACTCGACCCGCCAATTCCTGGTTGATGATCTCGAAGTCAGGCATCTCCTCGATACAGGGCTCACACCAGCTGGCCCAGAAATTGAGCACAACCGGCCCATCGATTTCCGAGAGGCGGTGCGGGTCGCCGTTCAGGTCCAGCAGGCGGAAGTCGGGCGCCAGCGCGCCTTTGTCAGAGGCGTCACCGTCCCGTTTCAGATAACCGAGATAGGTTTCCGCTTCCAGGCGCTCGATGCTCGCGTCCAGCTCGTCGGAGCCGCCTTCCTCATCTCGCTGCTGCTTCAGCTGCTCAAGCTCCGTCAGTTTGGCCGAGAACGCCACTCCGGCGCCCTCAGCCGCGTCACCGCCTCGTCCGCCGATGAAAATCGGCGCCACGATGGCAACGGCGATCGCAGCCGCGACCATGACGCGGTTGACCGCATCGCGTGTTGAGTATGGCTTCCTGAGGAAGGTGAAGAGAATGTACGACTGCTGTTTCTGGCGCAGTCGGCTCAGGAAGCTATCGGCCATGACGTGTTCCTCCTCATCACCGCTACGACTCGTCTGGCATGGTCAGGAAGCATTAGTTGTTCTGCACCGACGGGCCATCGATGGCCCGCACTCCTTGCCCGCTGGCGGCTGCGCTCGCAGCTTGATTCCAGAGCGTGGCCGGATCGCTGGTCAGTGGATCGAACGCATCATGATCGAGCACCAGCCAGCCTCCAGCCTGGATCTCACTTTCGAGTTGGCCCGGACTCCACCCAGCGTATCCCGAGTAGATCCGTAGGTCGCGAATGATACCGGCCAGCTCTCGCGGCTCTGCGCCGAGATTGACGATTCCCAACTCTCGGCCCGGTTGCCGGATGGCCAGTGAAAACCACTGCTGTTGCGGATCGTAATCGCCGTCAGGCCGAGCCAGGCCAATGGCGGCGGTGCGCTCGACCGGCCCGCCCTGGAACACGACTCGAGGCTGCGCCGCCAACTCGAGCCAAGCGGGAACGACATCGGAGATCGCCAGCGGCGTCGGGCGATTCAGGACCACGCCCAGCGCTCCCTCGCCGTGATCGAGAATCAAGACCACGGTGCGGAAGAAGTTGGGGTCGGCGAGATGTCTCGAGGCCACCAGAATCTGTCCCACGAGGGTGGATGAAGGATCGTTGGGACGCCATTCAATCGTCATGGCGGACACTACCCGGCTTGGCTGGAAGTCGGCTCTCTGCGTCAGAGTATGCGATCCGCCGGCTGGCGGACGCGTCACGGCTTTGACGAACTGACCAACCCGCGATAGGTTGCGGTAGCCTAATCAGGAGTGGCAGCGTAGCTCAGTTGGCAGAGCAGGGGACTCATAAGCCCCGTGTCGCAGGTTCGAGTCCTGCCGCTGCTACCAGCGGGCGATTAGCTCAGCTGGCTAGAGCGTTCGGTTCACATCCGAGAGGTCGCAGGTTCAAGTCCTGCATCGCCCACCAGAAGCCGCTAACAGACGATGTCGGATAAGCTGGGAGTCGTCGAGGATCATCAAGCAGATTCGAGGAGGCGCTCCACAGACTGCGGATCGTTGCCGACGTGGCGAAATTGGCAGACGCGCTACGTTCAGGGCGTAGTGGGCTTAAGCCCGTGGGGGTTCGAATCCCTCCGTCGGCACCATTGTTCCGGTCTCCGAGTTTCTGAACGCTCCAGATTCGATGCATTGCGCCCGTAGCTCAGCGGATTAGAGCGCTGCCCTGCGGAGGCAGAGGTCGCAGGTTCAAGTCCTGCCGGGCGCGCCACCCACTCGCAGCAGCCCAACGGTCGACCCGCGCCCCGTTTCGATACGCTGCGCGTTATGACCAGTTCCACTTCCTCGTCAGCGCCACCAGACCAACCTCGCGCCCAATTGCAGGCGCAGGTTGCGGCGTTGCCAACCAAACCCGGCGTCTACACATTCCGTGACGCCAGCGACCGCGTGATCTACATCGGCAAGGCGGCCAATCTAAGATCGCGGGTGCGCAGTTACTTCGGCTCGCCGCGCTCGCTGGAAGGCAAAACTCGGGTTCTGGCCTCGAAGATCGCGCAACTCGAGTACGTCACTACCCATACCGAGCAGGATGCCCTGCATCTCGAAGCGACGCTGATCAAGCGGCATCAACCCTTCTTCAACGTCCGCCTCAAGGACGACAAGCATTACCCGTATCTGAAAATCGACGTGAACGCGCCCTGGCCGCGTGTCACGATCACTCGCCGCGTGGCCAAGGACGGCAGCCGCTACTTCGGTCCCTACGCCTCGGCCAAATCGGTGCGCACGACACTCGATCTGGTCAAAAAACTCTTTCCCTGGCGTTCCTGCGACAAAGAAATCACCGGCTCCGATCCACGCCCCTGTCTCGACTACTACATCCGTCGCTGCATCGCTCCCTGTACCTCGTTCTGCACGCCCGACGAGTACCAGGAAGTGATCGATCAAACCATGCTCTTCCTCGATGGAAAAAGCGAGACGGTCGTGAAGCAGCTCAAGCTGGCGATGTCGAATGCCGCGGAGTCGCTGGATTTCGAGCGCGCCGCGCAGCTGCGCGACCAGGTAGCGGCGGTCGAGCGTGTGACCGAAACGCAGCTCACCGCCGATACGGCCGCGGCCGAGATCGATGTCTTCGGTCTCGCCGTCGATGGCGATGAGGCGGTGGTGCAAGTGCTCTTCATCCGCGGCCAGCAGATGGCCGGCTCGGACCATTTCAACCTGGCCGGAGTCAAGGATGAGTCGGCCGGCGCGGTGATCTCATCGTTCCTGCGTCAACATTATGAAGGAGGCTTACAACCGCCGAAGTTGGTCTTGATCCCGGACCAGGTCGATGATCTGGAGCTACTGCAGAGCTGGCTCTCCGAGAAGCGCGGCGCGAAAGTCGAAGTCCGTCATCCGCAGCGCGGCGACAAGCGCCGCCTGGTGCAGATGGCGACCGAAAACGCCTCGGAAACACTGACCATGTCGCGGGTTCGCTGGATGGCGGATCGAGGTCGCACCAGCGCCGCATTGGAAGAGCTGGAGGAAGCGCTCAGTTTGCCCGCGCCGCCGCGGCGGATCGAGTGTTACGACATCTCCAATACGCAGGGTTCCAATGTGGTCGCCCCGATGGTTGTCTTCCTCGACGGACGTCCAGCGAGCAAGGAATATCGACGCTTCCGGATCAAGACGATCGACGCGGACGAAGGTCCCAACGACTTCGCCGCCATGGCTGAGGTGATTCAACGTCGTTTCAAACGTCTGGGCGAACACCGACGAGCGGAACGCGCCGGAGCATTCGACATCCCTGACGAACCGTCAACTACACAGACTCAGGACGAGAGCGCAGATGAGCAAGCGGAATCGGAAGGCTGGGGCGCAATCCCCGACCTGGTGATCGTTGATGGCGGCAAAGGGCAGGTCTCAGCCGCGCACGACGTGATGCGCAACCTGGCGGTTGACGACATCCCACTGGCGGGACTGGCCAAGCGTGAGGAGTTGCTCTACCAGGTCGACTCCGCCGACCCGGTCAGACTGGATCGACGTTCGCAGGGTCTCTATCTCGTTCAGCGCATCCGCGATGAGGCGCACCGCTTCGCGATCACCTACCACCGACGCCTGCGGGCGCGGCAAACATCACAGAGCACACTGGACCGGATCAAGGGGATCGGCCCTCGACGTAAGAAGGCGCTATTGCGAAAGTTTGGCTCGCTCCAGGCGATTCGCGAGGCCGATGTGACTGACATTGCCGCGACCCCGGGAATGACCCGACGTCTGGCGGAACAGCTCAAGCGGGAGCTATAGCAACGACGCACAGGCGCTAGACGAGACGTGCGGCCTGTGGGATCGCCTCGATGCCGGCGTACCGGGCTCGCTCACCAAGTGCTTCGGCGATCCTCAGCAGTCGGTTGTACTTGGCCGTCCGCTCTCCCCGAGCGGGCGCGCCGGTCTTGATCAATCCGGCGTTGGTCGCCACGGCCAGGTCGGCGATGGTGGTGTCTTCGGTCTCGCCCGAGCGATGGCTGATGATCGCCGTCCAGCCAGCTTCCTGCGCCATTCGCACGGCCTCGAGCGTCTCGGTCAATGTGCCGATCTGGTTGACCTTGATCAGGATGCTGTTCGCGGCGTCAAGCTCAATCGCTCGTTGTAAGCGCTGGGGATTGGTGACCAGCAGATCGTCACCGACCGTCTGGGCCAACGAGCGGATCTGAGTTGTCAACGCTTGCCAGCCTTGCCAGTCGTCTTCGTGCATCCCGTCCTCGATCGAGACGATCGGATATCGCTCACACCAATCTCGCCAGAGCCGCACGAGTTCCTCGCTCGACAGCGAGCGCCCTTCCGTATCCAGCTGGTAGCAGCCGTCGGACCATAGCTCGCTGGCGGCGGGGTCGAGCGCGATCGCGATATCACGTCCCGGCTCGTTACCAGAGGCCCGAATCGCGTTGATGATCAGGTCGAGAGCAGATTCGTTGCTCGGTAGAGATGGCGCGAACCCGCCTTCGTCACCGAGCCCGGTCGCGAGTCCCTGTACCCGCAGCTCGGCAGCGAGCTCGTGATACACCTCGACCACCATCTGCAGACCGTGCGCGAACGACTCGGCGCCGATTGGCGCAACCATGAATTCCTGGAAGTCGGCGCCATCGTCGGCATGAGCGCCGCCGTTGAGAATATTGGCGAGTGGGACTGGCAAGACGACCGCGTCGCCGCCGCCAATCGACTGATAGAGCGAGATTCCCGCTGCGGAAGCGACCGCCTTCGCCGCCGCCATCGAGACAGCCAGCAGTGCGTTGGCTCCCAGTCGTTCCTTCTGCTCAGTGCCATCGAGCGCAATGAGCGACTGATCGATGGCAGCCTGATCGGACGCGTCTTGACCTAACAGCGTTTCATTGATCTCGTCATTGATGGCTCTGACGGCGTCGAGCACGCCACGACCGCGGTATCGCGCTGGATCGCCGTCCCGTCGCTCTACCGCCTCGTGCGAGCCGGTGCTGGCGCCCGATGGCGCCGCCGCGCGACCGATCGCGCCACCTTCGAGCAGCACGTCCGCCTCAACGGTGGGGTTACCGCGAGAATCGAGAATCTCACGCGCGCGGATCGCCGCGATCCTGGTTGACGCCACAACGACCTCCGATTGAGCCGAGCGCCTGCGTGGGTTGGTTTAGCTGGCGCGCGGATGAGCCCGATCGTATACGTCCCGCAGGTGTTCATCGGTCAACTGGGTATAGAGCTGGGTGGTGGAGATGTTGGCGTGACCCATCAGCTCCTGGACGTTGCGGAGCGGCGCCGCTCCACGCAGCAGATGCGTGGCGAAGCTGTGACGCAATGTGTGCGGCGTAACGCCGGAGATACCCGCCTCTTGCGCGTAATTCTTGATGATCAGCCAGACGCCCTGTCGCGTGAGGCGCTCGCCGCGGCGATTGATAAACAACGCCACTTCTCGACGGCCGCGCGCCAGCTTAGGGCGAGCCTCTCGCAGATAATGGTGTAAGGCCGCGACAGCGGCTGAGTGGATGGGGATCAATCGTTCACGCCTGCCCTTGCCGACACAGCGCACTGATGCACGTTGTCCCTGAAGCTCAATCGACGAGAGATCGAGGGAAACGAACTCTGACACGCGCATACCGGTCGCGTAGAGGAGTTCGAGCATGGCTTGATCGCGAGTGGACTCGGGCGTGTTCCAGCGCCCGGGTTGTTCGAGCAATGCATCGACTTCCTGGATCGTGAGTGTTCGCGGCAAACTGCGACCAACCCGTGGCGAGGACAGCTGCTCGGCCGGATTGGCGTCGATCAGCTGTTCGCCCTGGAGATAGCTGAAGAGGCTCTTGACCGCAGCCACCTTGCGGGCGACGGTCGCGGTGGCGTACTGCTGCTCGCGCAGGTGAGCGATGAACTCCTGCAGGTGCTCGGTGTCGATCTGCGCGATCGAGGTCACCGTCTCCACATCGCCATCATCGCGCCCGGAATGATGCTCAACGAAATAGGCGCGCAGCTGGGCAAGGTCGTTGCGGTAGGCCGAGATGGTGTTCGCCGACGCGCCTCGTTCTGCCGCCATGTAGGTCAGGAATTGCTGAATCTCGTGCTCCATATTGCGCGTCGTCTCCTTCACGTTCACCGTCGCCTCGTAGCTGTAGTGGCGACGCCGACAATGGGCGTCGGCGCTGGATCCGCTTTAGCAAGCAGGGTTGGGAACAAGAGGAAATCTCGGTAATGGCAGTTATCAGTTATTCCACGTAACGTTTAAACAACAGAACCGCTTCCAATCTCCGCACAGAAGTCGCTGCGATACCCTGCACCCGTGCCCTCCTCCACCTCACCCGATTCCGACGCCAGTCAGCTCATTCAGCCAACCGCTCCGTCCTCCGAGCAACGGCGTCATGCGCGGCTGCGCTCGTGGTGGGACGCCGGTTCCGGCGGAGCGCTCGTATACAACGAGCTTCGCCAAATCCCGGCGACCAACTGGAGCGAGGCGCTGGAGCGCTTGCCCGAGGACGATGGCCCCGAACCGGTGCCGCCACCGGACCGACCGCCGGCGCGCGTCGTCGACTTGCCAGAGGTATTGGCCCTACGCGCGTTGTTGATGGATCGCCGCGTGGCGTTCGATACGGTTGAGCGCTGGATTCGGGCGTTGACACAGACCACCCGCATGCTCGACTACGAGCGCCCGCTCGTCTGGACCGCCGACCACGTGGCGACGCGACTGGCGCAGATCGCGAACGGCGGCGAGGGCAGCGCCTGGTCAACGCTCGAGGTCGTGCGGGAACTCTGGAACTGGCACCCTGACCGACCATTCATTGAGACACAAAGTGAGCGACTATTGCTCTGGCTCGAGGCGCTGCTCGCTTCCCGCGAACAAGGGACGACGACGCCATGACTGCGGACTCGCCTGATCCGCCCAGACAGCGGATTTCGCCCATCACGTTCCCTGCCGGTACTCCGGCATTGCTCAAACCGCACGACGATGAACCGTCGACCCGACGCGACGCCTTCCGCGAGACGTTGTTTGCGCTCGCGCTTGATCTGCACTGGCTCAACGACGCCTTCACGCTCCAACGCAAGATTGTCGAGCAGTCGTACGGTTCCAAATTCCGCAACCGACGCTACGCTTCCGCGTTGCTGTTCTGGTCACGCGTCTATAGCGGGGGGATCGAGGCGCGAGCGCTTACGGCTCGGGCCTCATACTCGGCGGCATTGACCCTGATGCGTGGCACGATGGAGTGGCTGGGAGCTGAACAGGCCGTGGTCGGCGATGAGCAAATCGAATTCGAAGACTGGCTGCGCGACGCCTGGTCAAACAACGCCGAGCATCACGCGACCGCCATTGGCATGGGCCAGTACATGGCCGGCCAGCAGATCGCCATGGCGCCCGAAACCGCCGACGCCTACCGCGCAGTATCCGAGTTGTCACGCTCGCATTTCGGCGCATCAGCGCTGCTGACCGCCGACGGTTCACACGACAAACGGTTCCTCGTCAACTGGGCTGATGAAGCATTCCATCTCGGTTGGGCCCAGCTGCTGTTCGGCTGGCAGATCGTGATTCAGGATCGCCAATGTCGCTTTGCGGTCGGCAGTGGACTCTTCGGCGTTGAGTCGGAGGATCGACAGGAATATCAGCGCCTGCATCGGCAGACGCAAACCATCCTCCAGGATCAGCGTCGCTGCCGGGGAACGTGGATCATCGATCGCGGGCGACAGCGCCTACTGATCGACAACTATCGACGCCAACCCTCGGGAGCGCCCAAGCGAGTGCTGCTCTAGTTGCTCTCTGCCCTGAACGGTGAGCGAATCCCACAATTGCGCTTGAGCGCACCCGCTTGCTCTGCGATCCTGCGATCAACGAATCACAGCCAGACACACTCAGGAGATCTTCGTGACGACGAAAATTGGCATCAACGGCTTCGGCCGGATCGGTCGGCAGGTGCTCAAGGGCATGCTCGACTTTCACGGCGATGATCTGGAAGTCGTCGCGATCAACGATCTGACCGACTCGGCAACCAACGCGCACCTCTTCAAGTACGACACCAACTACGGCCGTTACCCGGGTGAAGTTGACGTCGTTGACGGCGACCTCGTGATCGATGGCCAGCGCATCGCCGTGATCTCCGAGCGCGACCCCGGCCAAATCCCCTGGGGTGACTACGGCGTCGAGATCGTGGTCGAGAGCACTGGCATCTTCACCGACGCCAGCCGGGCGCGCGGACACCTCAACCACGGACCAGCCAAGGTCGTGATCTCGGCGCCAGCCAAGAACGAGGATCTGACCGTCGTGCTCGGCGTCAATGACGACGCCTACGATCCGGCTGCGCATCACGTCGTCTCGAACGCCTCCTGCACCACCAACTGTCTGGCGCCGATGGCGAAGGTGCTCGACGACACGGTCGGGATCAAGAGCGGGATCATGTCGACGATCCACGCCTACACCAACGACCAGGCAATCCTCGACACCGTCCACAGCGATCTGCGCCGCGCTCGCGCGGCGGCGATGAACATCATCCCGACCACCACCGGCGCCGCCAAAGCCGTCGGGTTGGTGTTGCCGCACCTCAACGGCAAACTCAACGGCATGGCCTATCGCGTCCCGACCAGCACCGTCTCGGTCGTCGACCTGGTGATCGACGCTGAACGCGCCACCTCGGCCGAAGAGATCAACGCAGCCTTCGAGCGAGCCGCTACCGACCTCGAATCACCGCTGCATGGCGTCCTCGAATATGAGACGGCCCCGCTGGTCAGCAGCGACTTCAAGGGATCGCCCGCCTCTTCGATCATCGACGCGCTCTCGACCATGGTGCTGGAAGGCACCCAGGTCAAGGTCGTGAGCTGGTACGACAACGAGTGGGGCTACAGCGTGCGCGTCGGCGACCTCTGCGTGCGGATGGCGGAGGCCGGTCTGTCCTAGCTAGGGTTAACAGCTGACCGAGTGATCGGAAGGCGCGGCCAATGGCAATGTTCGATGCACTGAGCGGCAAGCTGCAGGGCGTGTTTGCGACGCTCGGTAAGCGGGGCGCGATCTCCGAGAAAGACCTCGAAGCGGCGCTGCGCGAGGTGCGGCTGGCGCTGCTCGAAGCGGATGTCAACTACAAAGTCGCCCGCGATTACATCAAAGCGGTGCGCGGTCGCGCCAACACCGACGAAGTGATGAAGTCGCCGACGCCGCTCAACCGCCTGGTCGATATCGTCAACGAGGAGTTGATCGCGCTGCTCGGCACGGAAACCCCCAGCCTCAAGCGGGCGTCACAGGGACCGACGATCATCCTCATGGTTGGTCTGCAGGGCTCGGGAAAAACGACCACATCCGCCAAGCTCGCGCTCCAGGCCCGGAAGGCGGGCCAGCGTCCACTGCTGATCGCCGCGGATGTCTACCGACCGGCAGCCATCGACCAACTCCAGGCGCTGGGACGTCAGCTCGATATCGAGGTCTTCGATCTCGGGGCCGACGAAAAGCCAACCAACATTGTTAAGCAGGGACTCGAACGCGCCGCGCAGATCGGCGCCGTCACCGTGATCGTCGATACCGCCGGACGTCTACACATTGACGAAGGCATGATGTCGGAGATCACCGAGTTGCGCGATCGGTTCCAGCCGACAGAAGTGCTGCTCGTCGCTGACGCGATGTCCGGTCAGGACGCGGTCAATGCCGCAGCCGCCTTCGACCAGGCGGTGGGCATCAGTGGCGTCGTGCTCTCCAAGATGGACGGCGACGCGCGCGGTGGCGCCGCGCTCTCGATCCGCGCGGTCACCGGAGCGCCAATCAAGTTCCTCGGCACCGGCGAGCGACCGGACGCGCTTGAGCAGTTCCATCCTGACCGACTGGCGGGACGGATTCTGGGTCGCGGCGACATGTCCACCCTGGTCGAGCGGGCCGAACAGGAGTTTGGTGAACAGGACGCCAAAGTCTGGCGTCGACGACTGCAGGACGGCGATTTTGATCTGGATGACTTCATCGAGCAAATCGGCAAGGTGCGCAAGATGGGTCCGATCTCGCAGCTCATGAGCATGGTGCCCGGGCTCAGCTCGATTAAGGACCAGATCGAGGTGGACGAGATCGATGATGAGTTCTTCCACCACTTCGAGGCAATTGTGCTGTCGATGACACCGGAGGAGCGGCGCAAGCCAAACATCATCAATGGTTCGCGGCGTCGACGAATCGCCAAGGGCAGCGGGACCACGCCGCAGGAGGTCAATCAGCTGTTGAAGCAGTTCAAGCTGGCCAAGGGAATCATGAGCGACATCGCCTCTGGTCGGATGCCAGGAGCGTCGGTTGCGCGAGTCACAGCCGGCCGTCGATAAGGCGACAGCGTCAACGCCGCGATGCGTTTACGCTGGGAGGATACAAATGCAGAGACGTAGGCAAAGTTGAGCACATGCTGAAAATTCGACTGGCCCGGCACGGGCGCAAGGGGCGGCCGTTCTATCGCGTCGTCGTCCAGGATTCACGCAATCCACGCGATGGGCGCTTCGTTGAGAGCCTTGGGTACTACGATCCACTGACTGACCCGGCGACGTTCAACGTGAACGGTGAGCGGGCCAGGCACTGGCTGTCGCAGGGCGCCAAGCCGAGCGAGACGGTCCATCGCTTCCTGGCCAGAGAAGGCCTGATCGATGCCTGGCAACCGAAGCCGCGTAGCAAGCGCGCCGATGCGAAGAAAGCCGCCGCCGCTTCGTCCGAATAGCCGACGAGCCGAGTAATCGAGCAACGCGATGGAAGATTTCATTGAATACGTCGCCAAGTGGATGGTTGACGATCCAGACGCGGTCCGGGTCGAGCGCGTCCAGAACGGCGATCATGTCGCTGTTCAACTCCATGTCCATGAGGACGACATGGGACGGATCATCGGCCGCGAAGGCCGATTGGCCATGGCGATGAGGACATTGCTCTCAGTCGCCGGGCACGCGCGCGCGGTCGACACCTCGCTTGACATTCGCTAACCCGACTCATGCCACTCCGACTGGGACGCTCCAAACCTGAAGAGCGTATGCCTCGTGATGGCTACCGAGCCATCGGCCTGGTCGAGCGACCACGCGGACTCAAGGGTGAGATCAAGGCGTTGCCGCTCACCGATTTCCCGGAGCGCTTCGATCCTGGCGCGCGGGTGTTCATCGATGGATTAGCTCGTACGGTGCTGCGCTGTAACTGGCAGAAGGA
>RKRS01000053.1 GCA_007571275.1 Dehalococcoidia bacterium | reverse complement strand
CGACGACAGTCAGTTTGGGGTGCCCGCCGCGCGGCTCGGCCTGGGCTACGGCTACGGCGGCGTCAAGACGCTGGTCGACCTCGTGGGCTTCGCCGCGGCACAGGAAATCCTGCTGACCGGCAAACGCTTCCCTGCCGCTGACGCTGCACGCTGGGGGCTGATCAACCGAGTTGTCACGCGCGAACAGCTCGAACCAACCGTCCACGAGCTGGCCGCGACCATCGCCCGGAACGCCCCAATGACAATCCGCGCCATCCGCCACGCCATCCGCGAAATCCCCAAGGACCCGGACAAGCGCGACCTCGACGAGGTGGAGCGTCTGGTCCAGGCCTGCTTCGCCAGCGAGGACTATCGGGAAGGCCGCACCGCCTTCATGCAAAAGCGGAGACCCGCGTTTCGCGGGTCATGAGTAAACGTCCGGACTTCCATCGGGTGATAGCCCTAGCTCTTCAACGTACGGTGAAAGTGCCGACTCTTGGTCGCCAACCTCTCTGTCCAAGAGCATCACTACCCGTTTCTTCGCGCGAGTGAAAGCAACATAGAACACTCTGCGCTCTGCCTCTCTTTGTTCGAGGGTGGTCGCGTTCTTATGAGGCCAAATCCCGTCCTTCACCCCTAGCAGTACCACCATATCAAACTCCTGACCCTTAGCGCGAAGCGCGGTCATCAAGTGAAGCGGACGCCTAAACAGTGCAGCATCACCTTCAAGTGAAGAATCTTCATCTAGAGGAGGGATATGCGCCAATTGTTCCCTTGCATTCTCGATATCTTGCATAAACTGAATGTAATCGCTGCCATACCTCTCCGCATACTCAGCCAACTGATACAACGGCGGATCTGTGAAGAATATGTCATCCTCTGCCTTTCGAAAATCAGTCTGCAGCCCGCTAAAACTCTCGCTCAGTGTCAGCAACGAATCGGTTACAGACCTAGAATCAACGAAAGCTTGCACAGCAATCGCCATTTCCTGACTCATCCTCCCTTCCTTGTTTGGCCCCTTGAGTGTGCCTCGGTAAGTCGCTAAAGCCTCGATCGCGTCATCCATGGACTCGATCTCTGCTTGAACCAAATGCCTTTTCAGGCTCCTGCTATCCTGCCTGCTCACGGGATACCGTTTCACCTTGCTGGCGAGTATCAGGATGTCGTCGACTAGCTGCCTCTTTAACTGCCTGCCTCCGGTTCGAGTCTTGATTGCTAGCAGCTCAAGAAGTTCCTTGAAAGCCTTGCTGAAAAGCACCTGGAGGTCTTCCGCGGCGCAAAAAGAAATGTCCTGGGAAGCGAAGTAGACTTGATAGGGAATTAGCTGGCTCCGCGTCCGGCTCAGAATCGCAACTCGGATTGGAGTGCTGCTCATCTCTTGGGTTTGCACGAATAGTTCATGGGCTTTCGTGACTGCATCCGCTATTCCCTTCGTCCTATAAATGTTCAGGTCAGCCATGTTGGATCCTGGATCGGCAGCCTGGACATTTTTGGGGACGCGTCGTGTGTTGTGGGCTATCAAGCGCTGCGAAAGATCGACGATATTCGCTGGTGAACGATAGTTATTGTGCAGAATGTACGTCTCGAACTTGGTATCAAAATATCGATCTGGATTCAATATGTACTCAGGGGTTGCGCCTCGCCATTCATAAATCGCTTGATCGTCATCGCCAACCAGGGTGACGGTCGCTTTGCGGCGCGCAACGATTGAGCGGATTAGATTGAGGTCAAGCGGATTGATGTCCTGGAATTCATCGACAAAGATGTGATCGAAGCTGGCGGCGCCGGAGAGATTGCCGTTGAGCTTGTGCTGCTCATCTAGATATGCGATATATTTTTGATCTTCGAGAGTGAAGGTAGCCGACCGTTGCAGATGCTCGCACGCCTTGATCCAAAAAGTGTAAAAGGCTTCGTACAGATGCTCCAAATGTGTGTGGTCTTCACTCGTTGGGTGATGATCTACGTCAGGCGAAAGTACTGCGAGGCGTGTGAGTTCATCCAAGAGTCCATCTAAGCGCCAGCCGAGCTGCTGATCGCGCAACCTAGCGATGTGGAGACAGAAAGAGTCGAAATCGGCGTGGCGAAGGTGGTCAAAGCCGAGGGACTTTAGAGAGTCGATAGCATCAAGGATCTTGCGAGGAGCGAATCTTTTGTTCTTAACAATGGCACCTTTAACACTCGGGCAATCTTCCCAAATCGGTTGGAGGTGGTTCAGCACCAGGGACTGTTTATCTTGTTGCTTGGTGATGAGATTGGCTCCAATAGTGGTGTCGCGCACCCTGCGCCAACCCCAGGCATTCAGGGTGGTTATTTCTGTGGTATCTCTGATGTGCGAAAGTGTGTCGTCGGTGCTGAGCCTTGTCTTGAGTTCTTCTGTGGCTGCGCGGGTGAATGTGACGATCAGGAATCGGGGCCTTGCTGTATCTGCGCTGCTAGCTAGATGGGCGCAGCGATAGAGGAGGCAAAGGGTTTTTCCGCAGCCGGCTGGGGCGAGTAGGCGGATGTTGCCGACGGGAGCTTCGCAGAAGGCACGTTGTGAGGCATCCAAATTGGTCAAGGGGCTGTCCTTTCGTGACGCGGAGTGCTAATCCTGCCGTGTTTGGACGAAAATGTCAAGTCAGTCTCCGCTTCCAGCCGCTGGAAACTGACCCCTGCGCTACTTTACTCTGAGCCTTTGAGTTGATTGGGGGTTGGCGATGCCGGTTGAGTTTCTTGGCATGATTGGCGTGAAGCCGTCTGAGTCGAATGCGGCCATGCACATCATTGGCGGCGGGGTCGACCATGACTACCTCTGCCGATTCACCAAAGCGCACGAGGACTCGGACTTCGACGGCGTGCTGGTCGGCTACACCTCGGGCGCGGCCGACGGACTGCACGTCGCCCAGGCCGCCGCCGCCTGCAGCGAGCGCATCAAGTTCCTGATCGCCCACCGACCGGGGTTCGTCGCGCCGACGCTGGCGGCGCGCAAGTTCGCCACGCTGGACTACTTCACCGGCGGACGCGTCTCAGTGCACATCATCACCGGCGGCCACGACGCCGAGCAGCGTCGCGACGGCGACTGGAAGACGCATGACGAGCGTTACCGTCGCACCGACGAATACCTCAGCATCATGCGTCGCACCTGGGAGCACGACGCCAACGGCCGCGAGCCGTTCGACTTCGAGGGCGAGTTCTATCACGTCATCGGCCAGAATCCCGAGGTCCTGCCGACGCAGCCGGGCGGCATCCCGCTCTACTTCGGCGGCGCTTCAGATATCGCCTTCGAGATCGGCGTCAAGCACGCCGACGTCTACATGATGTGGGGCGAACCGCGCGCCTCAATTGCATCGACGATTGATCGGGTCCAGCAGGGGGCCGCCAGGTACGGCCGCAGTCCGCGCCTCTCGGTGTCCTTCCGACCGATCATCGCGCCGACCGAAGATCAGGCCTGGGAGAAGGCGCACAACTATCTCGCCGCTGTGCAGAAACTGCAGAAGCAGACGCTCGACTTCCGTCCGCAGTCGCGCGGCTCGCAGCGCCTGCTCGAGTTCGCGGCCAAGGGCGAGATCCATGACGAGCGGCTCTGGATGCCGATCGCCGCAGCGACCGGCGCCGCCGGCAACAGCACGGCGCTGGTCGGCACGCCCGAGCAGGTCGCCGAGGTGCTGCTCAAGTACATCGATCTCGGCGTGACCACGATTCTGATCCGGGGCTTCGATCCGCTGCCCGACTCGATTGACTACGGCCGCGAGCTGATTCCGATGGTCAAGGCGGAGGTCGCCCGACGGGACG
>RKRS01000130.1 GCA_007571275.1 Dehalococcoidia bacterium | reverse complement strand
GGCCATGCGCTTGAGCGGTTGTATCGGACGAGCCGTTCGCTGCGGATCGCGGAAGGTCCCACCGAGCTGTTGCGCCTCACAGTCACGCGCCACGTCCGCCACAACGGCATTGAGTCTCTGTAGCGGGTAGACGGCGAGCGCGGCGCTCTGGGCTAGTTCCCGACCCCGAGCCCCTCGTATCGCTGCTTGTGGTGCAGGTGCACACGATCGATGAGCTGACGGTTCGACGCCCGGAGGATGCGACTGAGCAGGTTGAGCTGCTCAACCGTGGACTCCGACTTGAGCACTTCCTGCTTGACCGATGCTGGCGCCTCGATGCTTGAAGCGATGTGGTTGACCAGCGGAGCGGGTCGGCGCGGCAGGCGGTAAGTGCGCTGCCAGGAATTCTGCAGCGCCAGCGCCAGTCCCAGATGCTCACGATAGAGACCCGCGGCGTCCTGGTAGACGCTGTAGGCCTCGGCCGATTCCGAGTCGGCGGGGTCGTCCAGAAATTCCACATGCGCGACCCAGTACGGCCGCTCGCCTAACTTCTCGATGATCCGGAAGCGCCGCTCGCCAATACAACTGATGTTGAAGCGCCCGTCCGGGAACGACTCATTCGACTCCATGCGCACCGTACAACCGACCTCGTGCGTTGGCTCGCGATCTGCTGGCGTAGCTGACTGGCGAGTGCGCCTGGTCAGGACGATGCCGAACGGCTCGCCGCTCTGCAAGGTGTCCTTGACCAGCTGCCGATAGCGTGGCTCGAAGATGTGCAGCGGAACGGACTCGCCAGGGAATACGACGATCTGGAGCGGAAACAGCGGCAATTCCGGCATGTCGTGCTCCTCAGGCCGACTCGCTGGCCAAGAGCGACAGGCGTCTACCTGACGCCCGCCATTCTACCTGCGAGACGCATCACGCGGCGCGCGCCGCCGTTCTCATTGAACGCCCGAAAGACTTGCAACCGCTCAGCCTGCAGCGAGCCTTCCGCGTGGATCGCCAACACCTCCTGGTAGGCGCCGTAGTCGGACGAGGTGAGGTCACGGATGAAGTTGAGCAGCTTCATGCGCTGTTCGCCGCCGACGCCCTCACGTCCAGCCAGGTACTTCTGCAGGAAGGGTCGCAACTCCTCCGACTCCCAATCCTCGTCGCCCGGCCCCGTGACCAGAATGCCGCCGGCGATCTCCTGGACGTGTTGGACCGCTTCGTGGTAGCCATGCGCGAAATGCGACTTGGCCAGGTTGACGGTCATCGGGTCGGGCGCGACCTGACCATTGGGCTTGGCGATACAACGCTCCGCCGACTTCTCGATCAGCGCGCGGGTCGTTTCCGCGTAGGAAATCAGGTCGACGAACTTCTCGCGCACGTGCGAGACGCCGATGATGCCGTTGTAGTCGGCCGCCAACGCCGCGCAGCCGCCGAGCGCATCGATCAGCGGCAACTTGTACGAGACCGCAGTGAAGCGGTGGTACTCGACGAACGTCAGCGCCAGTTTGCCGGCGGCCTCGGTGTCGCCATCGATGAAGATGCGGTCATTGGGTACGAACACGTCATCGAAGATCGTGATCGTTTCCATCATCTTGCGCACCGCGGAGATCGGCCGCTCGCCCTCGTGATGCGCGCCGTCGCCGAATGGCGAAGCGATGAACCGCAGGCCAGGCGTGTTGACCGGCAAGGCGAACGCGATCGACCAGTCCTGCTCGTCCGGCCCCATCGCGCGGGTTGGCAGGACAATCACCTCATTCGTGTTGGTGACCACCGATGTATGCGCCTTCGCTCCACGGACGACGACTCCATCTGGTCGTCGCTCGACGACGTGCAGGTACATGTCCGGGTCGGCCTGCTGCGAGGGTCGCTTGATCCGGTCGCCCTTGACGTCGGTCTGTGCGACGGCCAGCGACAGGTCGTTTGCGCGGCAATACTCGTAGTACGCCTGCGTACGCTCGAAGTACGTCTGATCCGCAAATTCTGCGGTCACGGCGAGCAGCGCGAACAGGGCGTCGGTACCGATCTCCTTGATCAGCACGACCAGCGTGTCGCCTTCCGCAGTGGCGGCCTCAATCAGCCTGGAGCGATTGAGCAGATCTTCGGTCGTGCGGGGAATACGGTAATAGGCCGAGTAGGCCTCACCGTTTTCCTCATATGTGGCAAGCTCGCGATACTCGTCCGACTCAGCCATCTCGTAGTCGATACAGGCGTGCTTGACGGCCTTGCTGATCGTTGGGTGCGTCGTCACATCATCGACGCGCTCGCCGCGATACCAGATTTCCCGATCGTCACGCAGAGATTCAATGTATTCGGCAGCAGTTCGCAGAGCCATTGGTGCGCTCCCGTATGATTGGCGCTCTGTTTCATCCGAGCGATTGTACTCGTCGCGTTCCAGAGCGACGAGCGTAGCCTCAGTTCGCTCAGGAGATGACCTTGTTCAGCGGATAGCTGACCAGTCCGCTGGCCCCGGCCCGTCTCAGTTCCGGGATCATTTCGCGCTCTTGACGCTCGTCAAGGATAATCTCCAGCGCTACCCACGAGTCGTCGATCAGCGGACTGATCGTGGGGGCGTGCTCCCCAAATTTGCCGATCACGCCAAGCACGTCCTCCAGGCTGGCCCGCGGCGTATTGAGCTTGAGCCCTACCTTGCTGGTCGCCGCGATCGCCCCCTGTAACAGCGTGTTGATCGCCTCGATCTTCTCGCGTCGACGCGGGTCGTTCCAAGCTTCCCGGTTTGCGATCAGACGCGCGGTGCTCTCCAGCACCTCGGCAATGACGCGCAGGTTGTTGGCCCGCAGCGACGAGCCGGTCTCGGTCACATCGACGATCGCGTCGATGATGCGCGCCTTGACCTCCGTCGCTCCCCAACTGAACTCCACGCGCACATCGATGCCACGCTGCTCGAAGTATTGACGGGTCGTGCGGACCAGTTCGGTCGCGATCACGCCGCCCTCGAGTTGCTCGAGCTCCCGCACCGCTGATTCTGCCGGCACCGCGAGCACCCAGCGAGCCGGTCGGCTGGTCGCTTTGCTGTATGTCATCTCCGCGACCTCGACGACGTCGGCGCCGGTCTCGACCACCCAGTCATGGCCGGTGATGCCGACGTCCACCACCCCATCCTCGACGTACCGAGCCATTTCCTGCGCGCGGAACATTGTGCAGCTGATGCTGTCGTCATCGATCTGAGGAAAATATGAGCGGGAATTGACGGAGATGCCGTAGCCGGCGCGACGAAAGAGATCGAGGGTGGGTGACTCGAGAGATCCCTTGGGCAATCCCAACTTGAGCATGGCGCGTCTCCACAGTGGACGTTGTTATTGGTACATATTGTCTGTCTGCGATCATCGCGCATTGACCGTGAAGGCTCATATCGCGGGATACACTGGCTCCATGACGACCATGGATCCGCGCCAGGCACAGGTGGACCAGGTGGCGCAGGTACCACTGACCGACGAGCGACGTCAGCGATTGCGCGAGATGATCGGCGACGAGCTCGACGCAGCCTGGCTCTACGACCGCCTGGCTGGCATCAGTGAGCCACAACCGGCCAAGGTCCTGCGTGGAATGGCTGATTCTGAGCGACAGCACGCTGACCATTGGATCAAACTGTTGGGCGACGAGCCAACGCCGGTGGAGTCGCATCGTCCCTCGTTCAAGGTTCGCCTGGTGGCGTTGCAGGCGCGCATCTGGGGAGTCGGCTTTGTCATCTCCCAGTTGCGTCGGGAAGAGTTGATCGACATACAGAAGTATGTCTCCGATCCCGACTCAGGCGATCTGGCCGATGAGGAGCGCGAGCATCGCGCCACGCTCGCCGAGCTCGCTCCGCAGTTCGGCGCCGTTGGCGCCGTGGGCGAGGGTCACAGCGGAGTCGGTTCCCACGGCGCCTCAACATTTCGCGCCGCGCTCTTCGGCCTCAATGATGGCGTCGTCTCGAATCTGGCGCTGATCGCTGGTGTGGCTGGCGTCGCGATTGGCTCCGAGGCCGTGCTCGTCGCCGGTATCGGCGGCTGGTTGGCTGGCGCGTTCTCGATGGCCGCTGGCGAGTACATCTCGGTGCGCAGCCAGTCCGAGGTCTTACAACGCCAGATTGCCATGGAGCGTGACGAAGTCCTGCTCGACCCGGCTGAGGAACGCAGCGAGCTGGTCAGTATCTACCGAGCCAAAGGACTCTCGTCAGAGCTCGCCGAACAGGTGGCGGATGAGCTGTCGCAGAAACCCGATGCCCTGATCGACACGATGGTTCGAGAGGAATTGGGACTTGATCCCGAAGGGCTGGGCGATCCCTGGCGAGCGGCGGTCGGCTCCTTCACGGCATTCTCGCTGGGCGCGTTGATCCCGCTGATACCGTTTCTGGTCTGGCATGCCGCGGGTTGGAATGTCGACTATTGGGCGCTGATCGCCGGGGTCGTCGCCAGCATGGTCACCCTGGCGGTAGCCGGACTCTTCACCTCGCTGGTGACGAGCAGGAATCCGCTGTATTCGGCCAGTCGCTCGGTGTTTGTCGGCATTCTGGCTGCTGGAGTCACATTCGCCGTCGGTAGCGCGTTGCCGTTCGACCTCTGAGCCAGGGCGGGCAAACAGGTTGCGCCTCAGAACAGCCGCGATAGCTCCTCGTCCGGATCGAAGTTATCCACATCCACGCCGAACTCTCTGGGCAGTTCCGCGCCAAAGGCGTGCGCGTCGCGCTCGATGTCGAGTTGCTCGATTCGCGGATAAAACTCGGCTGGCGGCATACGCTCGGGGAAGCCCAGCGCACAGAGCCGCTGACCCTGGTCAGGAATGTCGCTCAGCGCCTCGAAGATCGCCTGGCCGTGCCCGATCACCATAATGTCGGGCGCAGCCGACTGTCCGTCGTCGCCGCGCAACGTTCGCGCTCCGAGCAATCCGCAGATGAACTCCTCAACGACCGGTCGCATGGGCTGCGTATCGTCGGGACGCACCGGGCTGGAGGTGTAGCCCAAATCCTTGAGCGCCCGACGGAACCCGGCGTGTCCCGGCGCGATATGCGCGAACAACGCCTTCACCTCGCCATCCGCGGACGATGACTGACTGCGGGCGAAATCAAGCACCGTTCCCCAGTCTGGTCGCGTACCCGGATTCGGCTTCTCCCCGAGAATCTCACCGAGTTCCTTTTCGATGCTGCGCCCGTCGACGATCAGATAGCACTCGCGTTGCGTCTCTGACATACGAGGGACGAACGCTGGGGCTGCGGCGGGCTGTTCCAGAGCCGACGGCTGGATCAGCGCGGGCTGAGCTGGCGGAATGGCGAGCCGTGGCTCGACCGGCTGCGACGCGGCAAGCTCGTCCTCGAACTCCATGCGCGGCAGCGGAATCCGAAACAGTTGCGCATCGTCCTCAATGTCATAGAAGTCGATCCGAACCTCAAGCTCGGGAGCGTCGGGCAGGAACTCGGTAAAGCCAAACACACTGATCCGTTCCGCCTGGTTCGCCAGCTCTGGCAGCGACGCAATGAGCTCCGCGTTGTGCGTGCCGACGATCACCTGCCAGCTTCGTCCCGGCTCGGCGGCATCGTTCAGGCGACCGATCCGCTCGCGGATCAGATCGGCGCAGCTCTGACCGGGAACGAATCGGTCGCCGAGCGCGATCATGAATCCGGAGGAGCGCAGAAAATGCATGAAGCCTTGCTGGCCCGGCGCCCAGAACACAAAGGTGGCCAGGTACGGCGCCGGCCCGCAGTGCTGCTTGACGAACGCTTCCAGGCGTCGCCAGTCAGGCCGGGTGTCGGGGCCTGGCGGCTGACCGATCACACGGCCCAACGTGCCGTCGATCGATGGGCCGTCGACGAAGACGTAATGACCACGAGGTGGAGCGGAGTCAGGATCAGGGTGGTGCAATGACATGTCGAATCGATTCAGAAAGCAACGGAGGTTGAGATAACAGTGCTCAAGTGTCGTATGGCGAAATTACTCCTCAGCGGTGCGCGGTGGCGTATGAACAGCTTATCGCGGTTGCGATGGAGACGCGCTCCACACCCATCAGGGCAATGGCCAATAGCTCCCCCTCTGGGGGAGCTGTCGCGGAGCGACTGAGGGGGCTCTCCGTGCGGCTGCTGGTGCAGCCCCCTCTGCCTGTGGCATCTCCTCCCCCCCAGAGGGGGGAGTCTCAGATCTGGCAGTCAACTCGCCCAGGGGAGATACGGCTGTGATCACCGCTCTGACAGGGGCGAGGACCAATAGCTCCCCCTCTGGGGGAGCTGTCGCGGAGCGACTGAGGGGGCTGCCCTAGTCGGCGGCGCTGAGCTCAACGGACGCCAGTCGCTCGGCATTGACAGATTGCAACGCCTGGACTGCGCCTCCAGCGTGAAGCGCCGACGCCCAGACAGCGCCCGCCGGCACATCCTCCGTGATCTCAGCCAGCAGAACGATCTGTGTCTGATTCGCCGCCAGATTGACGCTCGCCCCTGCTTCGATGCCGCGCGATGCCGCGTCGGCCGGATTGATCTGCACGCTGTCTGATCGATGCAGCTGGTCAGCGTTCAGATCGCCGCGAGCGGCGCTGAGACGGTCGGTGTAGAGATCGCGGCCAGTCAACAGCGTCAAGGAGCGTTCACCATTGGCTGCGCCGGTATCAGGAACACTGAGGAACTGTTGCGTCGCTGCGCCATTGATCGGCATTCGCGTCTGCGTCAGACCAGGCTGCGCCAGCGACGCATAGCGACCGTCGAGTTCGGCCAACGCGAGCCGCGCCTCACGCGGAGACGTTGGCTGGTCGGGAGCGTCATCCGCAGCCGGCAGCTGCTCGGCAAGGCCGGCCAGCCATTGCTCGAGCGGTTGCGCGTTGCGTTGCGCCGTCGTCGCCGTGCGCAAGCGCAGAATCTGGCGGTCGGCGTTGGTGATGTGGCCATCCTTGCCGAAGGACGAGATGTCGGGCAGGACATGCGTCGCTCGCGCGACGGTTTCCGTCTCGACTTCGTCAATCACGATCAGCAGATCCAGATTGTCCAGCGCGGCGATCGTGGCTGCCCGATCAGGATGGAGCAGCATCGGATTGTCGCGAGCCACGATCAACGCCTTGAGACTGCCGTTGCGAGCAGCTTCGAGCATCTCGGCGACGTTGAGTCCGCCCTCGCCCGGGACAACGCCCAGGTCGCGCAGACCGACCGAGTTCGACTCCGGCGACAGGACGTGCAGCGCCGACGGCGCATCGGCTGGGCCGGCCAACGCGATGGCCAGGTTGGCGGCGGCGCGTACCTGCGCGCCCGCCTGCGCCGCGTTGGTCCGTGATGGCGCGACGATAATCGCGACCGAACCCCCGCGTCGACGCAGCAAGGTCGCAGCGGCTGCATCGATACCTTCAGCTGAGCCCCGAACATCTGCAAGGCCGGCAACGTCCGACAATCCAGTGCGAACGTCGAGGTCCTTGACGATTGCTGTGGCGAGCGCCTGCGCGACACCCGCCAGATCGCCATCGGCGGGATGAAGCGCATGCGCTTCGTCGACGGCGTAGTCGGCGAGTGGATTGCGCCGTGAGGAGATGCTGACCAGCGCCCCGCCATTGTTGGCGACGGCGTCCTTGATCCGTACCCCGAGCACGTTGTTGGAAGCCGAGATGTCGTCGCCAATCGCCACGACCAGATCGGCTGACTCGACGGAAGTCAGGCGCGAAGGCAGGTGCTCGGAGCCAAAGGCGTCGTTCAGCGCATCGCCGATGGCTGCGGTTACCGCGCCAAGCGAGGAGTCAAGGTTGACCACGCCGAGTCGGGCGGCGAGCGTCTTCAGGGCATACAGCTCCTCCAGCGTGAGCTGGCCCGAGCCAAGTATCCCCACAGCCGACGGACCGTGCTCGTCGATGATTGCCCGCAGCGCTGCTGCGGCATGTGCGACGACCGCGTCGCCATCCTGCTGGAAGGCGTCCTCGCCGCGACCGATGGTAGCGGCGCGTAGCCGGTCTTTGTCCCTGGTCTGGTCGTAACCGAATCGCCCGCGCACACAGATCTGCGAGCGTGAGACATCGTTCCCGTTGCCAGGTCGAACCTGCACGCCGCGACCGTCGCGCACGCCCATCTGGATCGTGCAGCCCATTGAGCACTCGGTGCAGGTCATCGTGACCCAGCGATCCGGCCGGGCGACCCACTTGTTCGGCGCTTCCATCAGCGTCGCGGTCGGGCAAACATCGACGCAGGCGCCGCAGAAATCGCAGTTCGACTCATCAATCTGCCCACCGGCGCCGAAGGCGATCCGTGTTGAGAACCCGCGCCCGGCGAGCGTGATCGCCGTTGTGTGACGCAGATCATCACAGGCGCGGACGCAGCGCGTGCAGATGATGCACATCTGCGGATCGAACTCGAAGAACGGGTTCGCGCGGTCGGGCTCGGGCTGCTGGTGGCGGTAGTAGGTACGCGCCTCGTCGATGTACGGTTCCACGTTGGCGCGGCCAACGTCGGCGGCGTCGCAGGTGGTCTGCAGCTCACAGCGATAGTTCTTGGAGCAGGTCACGCAACGATGGGTGACCTCGTTGTCGCGCAGACAGATCTCGCCGGTGCGGCAGTGTTCGATACGGTGACAGGTCAGACAGCGGTCGGAGTGGTTGGCCAGAATCACGGCCAAGACTTCCTGACGCATCTCGGTCACGGCCGGCGTGTCGGTGCGCACGACCATGCCGTCCATCACCGTGGTCGTGCAGGACAGCGGCAGCCCACGCATGCCTTCGACCTCGACCGCGCAGGTGCGACAGCCCGCGTAGGGCGGCAGGCCATCGAGATAACAGAGGTTGGAGATCGGGAAGCCGGCATTCTTGATGACCTCGACGAGCGGCGCGCCGACGTCGGCCTCAACCGCTCGTCCATTGATGGTGATCGTCGCCATGAAACCTCCCCGATCGCGGGCATACGCAGAGCCACCGCCAGTCTACCAACAGGTCTACACAGCCAGCCCCCTCAAGGGCGTCGGACGCACGTCCCCGTAACCCCGCCTATGTACACTGCCGCCGTCCGAATGGGGATCGCTCCCGTCTCGGGTGCGATCCTGCCACTGGAGAGGGCCATGACCACCCCTCAAGCCACAGAATCAACGAGAGCCAGCGTCGCGCAAGCGCCCAGCCCGTCAGCGCTGCGCGATGTCTGCATGCGCATTCAGTTGCTCTCGCCGCTTACGGATGAAGAACTGGAGCGGGTCAACCGCCTGAATCCCGGTTGGAAATTCGAAATCGGACCGAACGCTGAGCTGGAAGCGACGATGATCGCAGGCGGAGTCAGCGCGGAAATCGGTAGCGAACTGAATCGCCAGCTGGGCAACTGGCGTGTAGCTGGAGGTGGTGGACGTCTGCGCGATTCAGACGGCACGTACAAACTCACACACCCTGAGTTAGGAGACCGAACGCGTGCGCCAGACGTGTCCTGGGTGAGTGGAGACCTGCTCGAAGCGACACCACGCACAAATCGCCCTGCTCGTGGTTTCTGGAGTCTCTGCCCGACATTCGTGATTGAAGTTCGCTCGTCCTCTGATTCGTTTCGGGTACAGCAGAAACGTATGGAGGAATGGCTACAGTTTGGTGTTGAGGCGGGCTGGTTGGTAGATCCTCTGGAGTACCGGGTCTGGATTTACCGGATTGATGAAGCAGTCGAATCACTCGGGCGCCCAGCCGCGCTGTCTGGCGAACCGCTGTTGGCGGGTTTGGTTGTTGACCTGACGGAAGTCTGGACCTTCGCAGACGAGCTGGCTGAGATCTCCGACGACAATGCCTAGTGATGCTGGCGACGCTCGGTCGGGTGGACGGTTTGCTGCACCGCCTTCTGGCCGTTCGGATAGACCCAGTCGTGTTGCTCCAGGTACTCGTTGGCCAGCTCGATCAGGTCGTCCTTGTCTTTGTACAGATTGTTCGGGTTCGTGACCACGTTGGTATACGAACCGCCGACCTGGATCGCCTCGTAGGGACAGGCCTCGGTGCAGAGTCCGCAGTACATGCAGAGTCGGAAATCGATCTCATAGCGATTGACGAGGAACGAACCATCCTCGCGCGGTTCGGTGTCGACCAGGATGCATCCGTCGGGACAGCTCTGGGCGCAGGTCGAGCAGCCGGTGCAACGCTCCACGAACCAGACCAGGTTGGTGCGCGCGCGCGGCGGGATGTCGCGCTCTTCCTCAGGGAACTGGACGGTCACGACCGGCTTGCGCACGTGCTTGACGACGGTCATCAGTCCCTTGGCGATGCCTTTGCCGAAGACCATGGTCCGTTCTTTCTAGCGCCTGTCCAGACTAGCGGCTGGTGAAGAAGTTTTCGTCGTGCGGGAGCGCGCCGGTCCACTTGTCGCGGGGTTGTCCGTCAGCGGTCAGGAACGGCGGGAAGAGCGATTCCAGCTCAGCCCGGATCGGGTCGCCCTCGGGCAGCATCCGCGTGAAGTCGCCGGTCGGCTCGGGACGTCGCTTGCGACCGTTATGCGCGTGTTCGTCGTCGATTACCTGTTGCAGCAACATCAGACCAGCGAGCAACGACTCCGGCCGCGGCGGGCAGCCGGGCACGTAGACGTCGACGGGGACAACGTTGTTGACGCCCGGCAGCGTCGAGTAGCCATGCGCGAAGGGGCCGCCGATGTTTGAGCAGGAGCCCATCGAGATCACCCACTTGGGCTCGGCCATCTGCAGGTAGATGCGCCGAACCGGCGGCGCCATCTTCCAGGTCACCGTGCCGGCCACGATCATCAGGTCGGCCTGGCGCGGCGAGGCGCGGAAGACCTCGGCCCCGAAGCGGGCGAGGTCGTAACGGGCGTTGGCGGTCGCGATCATCTCGATCGCGCAACAGGCCAGGCCAAACATCGCCGGCCAAAGCGATGAGCGCCGAGCCCAGCCGAAGACCTTGTCGACCGTGGAGACCAGTAGCTGCGAGCGCAGTTCCTCCTCGACATCGGTCACGGGGTCGAGCAGGGGAATCGGAGCGCCCCCAGTGTCAATCGTCGGAGAAACCATGACCACTCCTGTCAACCGTCCTGCTCAGGATACACGAGGTCTCGACCGCAGCCACGGTAGCCGAATCGGATCAGTGGTCGGATCGTGGATCGCCACGCATGACCGCAGAGCGAACCCATGTACGATGATCTGGTGAACAGGGGAGATCTGACATGGCGGAGCTCAACGTCGATAACCGCACGGTCTTCACAAACGACAATCTCGACGTTCTGCGCGGCATCAACAGCGAGTGCATCGACCTGATCTACCTCGATCCACCCTTTAACCCCGGCAGGCAGTGGCAGGCGCCGCTGGATTCCAGCGCCGCTGGCGCCGTCTTCGACGACGTGTGGGCGCTCGACGATATGAAGGCCGAGTGGGTTGACCAGATCGAGGCATCCGATCCTGCGGTCTGGGCGGTCGTGACCGCCGCCGGGCGTGCGTACGGTGGATCGATGCAGGCCTATCTGACCTTTATATGCGTCCGACTGTTCGAAATGCATCGAGTCCTGAAGCAGACCGGCTCGCTGTATCTGCATTGTGATCCAACAGCCAGCCATTATCTCAAGTCATTACTTGACACCATCTTTGGTCCGCACTGCTTTCGCAACGAGGTGATTTGGCACTATCGGGGCGGCGCACTGACCGGCGCAAGGAACGTGTACCCGCGCAAGCATGACACGCTGTTGTTCTATAGCCGAGGGAGCCAATGGACTTTCCACCAGCCGCGTGAAGTAGATATCTCCGAACAGATGTTGAGCCGATGGGGTCGGTATCTGGAGGATGATGGCAGGACGGTGCTATATGGCTCGATCAAACACGAGCGAGCTGAGGAGGCGCGTAGTCGCCGGCGCGTTCTGCGTACGTTCGGACGTGAGCCGCGAGACGATGATGTCGCCTTCGAAGTGAACCCGTCACTGGTTCGATCCGTCTGGACCGATATTCCCGAAGTTCGTAACAATCCCCGTTACAAGGAGTCGGTTGGCTACCCCACGCAGAAACCTCTGGTGCTCCTGGAGCGCATCATCGAAGCGTCGACCAACGCTGGCGATGTCGTTCTTGATCCGTTCTGCGGTTGCGCTACTGCGTGTATCGCCGCCGAGAAACTCGAACGCCAGTGGATCGGTATTGATATCTCAAATCTGGCCTGGGACCTGGTCAATCGACGAATGACCGAAACACCCGGGGTTGGCCTCTTCCGCGGCCATCATCGCGTTGATCACCCAATCAGAACGGATCAGGCTTCGGCAGGCGTCAGTCCCGATATCCGCGAAACTCTGTATGACGTCCAGGACGGGAAGTGCGTGGGCTGTGGTGACCAATTTCGGATGCGTAACCTCGAACTGGATCACATCACGCCGCGCTCCAAAGGCGGTCGGCATAGCGACGACAATCTTCAGCTCCTCTGCGGTTGGTGTAATCGGACAAAAGGGAATCGGGATATGAACTATCTGCGCGTTCGCTTACGTGAAGTGGAGGATTGAGCGCCCCGCCAGGGCAGATCAGGGACGATTCGTCAGCCCATTCGACCCCAGAGGAGGACGCGCTTGAAGGTGTAGAGGAAGGGACGCTCATCGGGTAATGTCGCCCGTAGCCGTTCGCGGTAATCGCCCAGATACGCCTCATACGCCGCCGCGCCGAGCCGCTTGCGATAGTCGGTCAGCAGCGTTCCCTTGACCCACTCGACCACTTCCTCGCGGTTGGCCAGCCGATGCAGATACACCTGCTGACGCACCTGCTGCTCGACGAACCCGAGCCGCGCGAACTGCTCGGCGTACCATTCAACCGGCTGCAGCGGATCTCGGCGGACGAAGCCGCCCAGCGCGGCCGCATGCTGCGGATCCCGCCCCACCCCGTGCGCCAGCGCACGCGATGGATGATCGAAGTTGGCCGGCCTCTGGACGGCCAGCTGGCCGCCAGGCCCAAGCGAGCCCGCCAGCTGCGCAAACAGGCCCTCGTGATT
>RKRS01000186.1 GCA_007571275.1 Dehalococcoidia bacterium | reverse complement strand
ATCGCGGCGATCAATGGCTGGTGTCTCGCGGGCGGATTCGCGCTGGCGCTGTCGTGTGACCTGCGAATCATGAGCGACACCGCGCGGATCGGATCGATGGCGCCCAAACGAGGCCTGCTGCCTGGTGGCGGACAGGTACAGCGATTGGCCCGCTACGTACCGTTCGGTAAGGCGCTGGAATTGTTGTTGCGAGCCAATCACCTCGACGCGCAGGAAGCGCAGCGGATCGGGCTGGCGAATGCGGTCACGACGCCCGAGGAACTGTTGCCGACCGCCCGCGCGTGGGCAGAGGAAATCGCATCAAACGCCCCACTAGCGGTTCGAGCCTCAAAGCGGGCAGCCTACGAAGGCGTGCTGTTGCAGTCGGGGTTCGCTGAGGGCATGACGTTGGAATCGCAGCTCTACTCTGAGATCATGGTGACCGAGGACGCCCGCGAAGGCACTACCGCCTTTGCCGAAAAGCGTCCCGCCCAATTCACAGGCCGCTGACACGCCGACGGCGTCTTGCGGCGACGCCAGGAGGCGCCAGATGGTCGATACGTTTTCGTCACTTACCGAGATCGTGCGCGCGATTCGTGAACGGGAAGTCTCCGCATCCGAAATGCTGGAGGCGCACCTGACCCGGATTAATGAAGTCAATCCCACGCTGAACGCGGTTGTCCAGTTGTCGGCTGAACGCGCCCGCTCAGAAGCAGCAGCGGCCGACGCAGCGATTGCCCGTGGTGATGAGCTGGGCCCGCTGCACGGGGCGCCGATCACGCTCAAGGACTCTCATGACACTGAAGGCGTGATCACTACGGGCGGCACGTTGGGTCGTAAGGATTTTGTTCCCGAAGCTGATTCGACGGTTGCCGCGCGACTGCGAGCTGCTGGAGCGATCCTGATCGGCAAGACGAATACGCCCGAACTCACACTCTCGGGCGAGACCGACAACCTGGTTTACGGGCAGACGCGCAATCCATTCGATCCCGAGCGGACGCCTGGCGGCTCCAGTGGCGGCGCGGCGGCGATCGTCTGCGCCGGTGGATCGCCACTCGACATGGGCAGCGACACAGGCGGCAGTATCCGACTGCCCTCGCACTTCAGCGGCATCTGCGGCATCAAACCCACGGCAGGGCGGGTACCGCGCACCGGCCATATCGTGCCCTGGGGGATGGGCGCTCTGGACGCCTGGACGACGATCGGCCCGATGGCCCGCTATGTCGAAGATCTGATCCTTACGCTACCGATCATCTCCGGACCCGACGGGATCGATCCTTTCATCCATCCAGTTCCGTTACGCGATCCAGCCGCCGTGGACCTCGCCAGCCTGAAGATCGCCTGGTACGCCGATGTCGACGGTTACCTCGAACCTGACGAGGACACCCGCGCGACGCTGGATGCCGCGCTGTCGGCGTTGGCGGAGCGGGTTGGATCAGCTGTTCAGGACACGCCATCGGCGCTCGCGGAGTACGTCGATCTCTGGCCCAGAGTCGGCGGCGGCGATGGCCGCGCCTGGGTCCAGCGAATGCTCGAGCAGTGGGGTACCACCGAGGAATCCCCCTTCCTGACCAAGGGATTCGAGAGGATAGAGCCGACCTCGACAGATGTGTTCACCGAGTCGCTGGAGCGTCAGGACCAATTCCGCAGCGAAATGCTGCAGTTCATCCAGCCCTATGACGCAATCATCGCGCCGGTGGCGGCGCGTCCTGCGCCAGAGCATGGCGGAACATACAGCTCTGAGCTGCGAAGCATGTTTTACACCGGCCCGTACAACATCGCCGGTTGGCCAGGTACCGCGCTGCGCTGTGGTACCTCGAGCGACGGTCTACCGATCGGCGTCCAGATTCTTGCGCACCCTTGGCGCGAAGATGTCACGTTGGCCCTGGCGGCTGCGCTGGAGCACGACCTCGGTGGATGGCGGCGACCCCCGCTCTGACGCCTAACGCTGCGCAGGCAAGACTCGGTCGAGCCAATCCAGCAGCAGCGACCAAAGTTCCGCTCGTCGTTGGCGAAGTGAATGGGTCGCGCCATCGAGAATGTGTAGCTCGCGACCCTTACCGGCAATGGCGTAGACCCACGCGGAAAGTCGGGGTGGTAATCGCCAGTCTGCTGCGCCGTGGACCAGCATGAGGGGACGAGGCGCCAGCGAACGAACCTCTTCCGGCTCGATGCCCATGGTCTGTGTCGACAGCGCGCAGGTTGCAACGACCGATTGCGACCGCGCTGCAGCGCGGATCACGATCGCGCCGCCATATGAGTGTCCGATGAGCGCAACCCGTTCCATACCCTGTTCGATCAGCCAGTCGATACCAGCCAGGACATCTGCGGTACCGTCGTCGATGGGGCCAGGAGATGTCTTGACACGGAAGTCGAGCCTGAGGATGCCGATGCCCTGCTTGGGCAGCGCCTCGGCGAGATCGGCGTATATCGATTGCGCTGGTCCATCGAAGCCACCGTCGAATCCTCCCACACATAACACCGCGCCTCTGGGATGAGGACGATCCGCGCGGCGCCAACGCGCCGCAATCGGTCCAGGCTCGGAAGGAATGGTCAGTTCAGTCATTGTCTGTTGAGTTGATACGCTAACTGCGAGCTCAGTGGAAGGGCTGTTCATGACATTTGTTCCCACCGGATCTGGCGCCGAAACAGATGCACAGACTGCGCTTGCCACAGCGTTCGCGCCAAACTCTCTGGCGATTGCCGGTGTTTCTCCGCGCACCAACGGCTGGGGCGGTGGGCAGATGTTCCTGCGTGGCGTCCGCAAGCTCAACCGCGTACCGAACGTCTATTGCCTCAACCCTCGCGGCGGCGAACTGGCGGACGGCACGCCGCTGTATCGGTCGCTTGCCGAGGTTCCAGGTCCAGTGGAGTCATTGATCTCCGCCGTGCCGGCGTCAGCGATTCTTGGGCTGATTGACGACGCGATCGCCAAAGGCGTGAAAGTCATGCACCTCTTCACCGCCGGCTTTGGCGAGACCGGCAGCGCCGAGCGGGCCGACCTAGAGGCGGAAGTGTTGGGCAGGCTCAGCAAGGCGGGGATCAGGTTGATCGGCCCCCACTGCATGGGCATTCACTCAACCCGAGGCGGCGTGTCGTGGATGGACGAGGGTTCGATCACACCGGGCCACGTCGGGATGCTATCGCAATCGGGGATGAACGCCTCGGAGGTGGTTGGGGCCGAGATCAGACGCGGCGTCACGTTCTCGAACGTGGCCTCATTCGGCAACGCTTCCGATCTGAACGAGGCGGACTTCCTCGAGTTCCTCGCCCACGACTCCGACACCAACATCGTCCTTGCCTACCTGGAAGGCATTCGCAACGGTCGGCAATTTATGCGTGTTGCCCGCGAGATGTCGAGCGCGCGTAAGCCGTTGGCGGTGCTCAAGGGTGGATTGACAGAGGCGGGATCGCGGGCGGCATCATCTCATACGGGATCGCTAGCCGGATCAGCGCAGATCTGGAACGCGGTACAGCGGCAAGCCAGATTCATCCCGGCCAACAGCGTTGAGGAGCTACTCGACCTGGCCGTGACGATCGAACGAATGCCCAATGTGCGCGGGCCGCGTTGCGCCGTGCTGGGCGGTGGTGGCGGCGTGTCGGTCCTGGCTGCCGATATCTGCGATCGCAACGACATTCCCGTGCCCTGGTTCGGCGAGCGGACGCAGCAAGCGCTGCGTGCATTTACGCCAGTGGCGGGGACATCCATCCGCAACCCACTCGATGCCGGATTCATGTTCGAGGGCGATCATATGGAGTCCGCCCTGACAGCGGTCGCGGCCGATCCAGCTATCGACTGGCTGA
>RKRS01000098.1 GCA_007571275.1 Dehalococcoidia bacterium | reverse complement strand
GCTACTCCTTCATGCAGGCGGTCGGGATCGTGAACGATCACGAGGCGAGCTGCTTTCGTTTTGCGGAGGTTGCGCGAATGCGCGATAGGCTGCTCACTGAATGGAGCAATACATGACCTTCCAGCATCTACGACTCGAGATCTCCGACCAGATCGGCACGATCATGCTCGACCGACCGGAGAAGCTCAACGCACTGTCGCGCGATCTGCACAATGAGATGGTCGCCGCGGCTGGTCAGCTACAGGCTGATGATGATGTGCGCGTTGTGATCGTGACCGGCGCCGGACGCGGTTTCTGCTCGGGCGCCGACCTGACCGCCCGTCCGCGTGACTCCGCACCCGATACGCAAAACGACCGCATGGACGAATTTGGTTGGGTGGGACACCAGGCGCTTGCCTTCGGACAGCTGGATAAGCCAACCATTGCCGCAGTCAACGGCGTTGCCGCCGGGGCGGGTATGAGCCTCGCGCTCGCCTGCGACCTGCGGGTTGGCTCCGAGAAGGCGCGCTTCAAGGTGGTCTTCCTCGAGCGCTCGCTGAGTCCCGATGCTGGCATGACCTGGTTCCTGCCGCGTGTGGTTGGCTACCCCAAGGCCGTTGAGTTGGTTCAGACCAGTCGGTTCGTCGAGTCTGATGAAGCGCTGGAAATCGGCCTGATCAATCAACGCGTACCGCATGAAGAGCTGATGATCCGTGCTCGCGCGCTGGCGACCGAGATTGCCTTCTGGCCACCGCTTGCCTCACGATCAGCAAAGCGTGTGATGCAACGCAACCTCAACGCCACGCTGGAAGAAGCCTTGCGCAACGAGATCACCGCGATCTCCCACGCCACTCGCTCTGAGCACGATGTACGCGAGGCTCAGGCGTCATTCATCGAGAAACGTCCACCGGTCTTCACCGGGGAGTAGGGCGCTAACAGTGTCTGATCTGCCGAGCGTGATCGTCCGCGAGGCTGTGCCCGACGATGCGCAAACCATCCTCAACTTCATCGTCGGACTGGCTGAGTTTGAGCATGAGCCGCGTTCGACTGTCAAAGCCACGGTTGCGAGCATCCGTCGCGACGGATTCGGCGAGCAACGGTTGTTCGAGACGCTGATCGCCGAGCGGAATGGCGAGCCGCTCGGGATGGCGTTGTTCTTCCCGCACTACTCAACCTGGACCGGGACGCCGGCGCTGTACCTCGAGGATCTGTTCATTGTCCCTGAAGCTCGGGGAACCGGGGCTGGCTTCGCCTTGATGCAGGCGCTGGCCCGGATCGCCGAACAGCGCGGCTGGGCTCGCCTCGATCTCTCAGTGCTGGACTGGAACCCGGCCCGTGAGTTCTACCATCGGCTCGGCATGACACACGAATCGGAATGGTTGCTCTATCGACTCGATGCCGACGGCATTGCCGATCTTGCCTAAGTCTGCGGCCGACGATCTGGCACGATCTCCGTCAGAATGCCGCCGGCCGTCTTGGGGTGGAAGAATGAGGCCGTGATCTCTTCGATGGGACCGCCGAAGTCGATGTATGAGAGCCCGCGCTCCATGAACAGCTTGGTATCGCCAACCACGTCGGTCGATCCGTAGCCGAGATGATGTAATCCCGGCCCGCGACGCTCCAGGTATCTGCCAATTCCGCTGAGGTTGTCCTCGGGCAGCAGGATCTCGATCCGCGTCTCGCCCAGATTGACCTTGACAAAGAAGATCTTGGTGCGTTCGGGAGCGAAGAAGCCGCCCTTGGGGAACGGTGTGCGCTCCTTGTCGTACTGCAGGCCGAGCTGATCGACCAGTACTGCTCCCGCCTCTTCCAGAGAGTGCGCGACGATGCCCACGTGATCGAGATAGGTAATCATGCCCGCCCCTTTGTCTCGCTGATCGGCTGATCACTGGCGTCAAGATAGACGAAGACCGATGTTGCGCATCCCCACTATTGCAGACGGCGCAGGGTTGGCGAGAGCGCGCCGAAGACGACCAACACGGACAGCAAGGCCGAGGCGACGACGAAGACCGCGAGTCTGATCCCGACCAACTCTGCGGCGATCCCGAGCACAAAGACTCCGCCCTGCATCAACGCGAATTGCATCATCAACACCGACATCGCGCGGCCTCGGAAGGCGGGGTCGGCCTGTTCCTGAATCAGGGCGGACGCCATCGTCATGCGCCCCGCCTGTCCGATGCCCATGAAGATCATGATCGGCAAACTGAGCCAAATCCACGGTGAGATCGCGACGCCCAGGGTGGCGGCGCCAACCGCCGCGCCCATCAGGAGCAGGAGCTGACCGCGCCCGCGTCGACGCAGCGAGGCGATGATCAGCGCAGCCAGGAACGCTCCCACCGCGGAGAAGGTCATGAACAGCGAGGCCAGCGCTGGCCCGGCGTCGAATGCGTCCTGCACGAAGCCTGGCAGCAGTCCCTGGAACGGCATACCGAGCGTTGAGACACAGAAGGAGAGCAGCAGGATCATGCGTAGCACTCGGTGCCCGGCGATGTAGCGGAACCCGTCCACGATGTCGCGGAACGCCTCGCGCGGTCCGCCACCGCCCTGACCTGCCTGCGCGGCGACCGTGGGGATTGGCAACATCGTCAGGATCGCAAGCGCATAACAGCCAGCCATGACATAAAACGTGACGCCCGCGCCGGCCGTCGCAAGCAACGCCCCACCGATCAACGGAGCGGCAAACTGCATAATGTTCATCGCCGCCGTATTGAGCGCGACCCCGTTCATAATTCGCTCTCTGGAGACGATCTCCGACACCATCGCCTGTCGCGCCGGCACCATCAGCGCCACCAGCACGCCTTGCGAGATCGACGAGATCAGCAGATGCCAGAACTCGAGAATGCCGAAGATCGCCAGCGTGCCAATCACGAACGCGTTGAGGAAGCCCACGAGCTGGAAGACCTGCGTCACCGTCTTCTTGGGGAAGCGGTCAGCGAGCACGCCGCCGTATGGCCCGAGCAGGAACTGCACCACGCCGCCAACCAACGCGACCAGCCCCATCGCGGCGTACGAGCCGGTCAACTCGTAGACCAGGAACGAGCGGACAAACATCTGCCCGATCGCCGAGTACATCTGGGCCAGGGTCGAAACAAAGAACCAGCTAAAGGCCGGCTCGCGGAATGACTCGAACGTGCGGACGCGTCGCCCGAACAGCCGCATCGGCTGTTCGGGCTCAGCGATCGCCGGAGCAATCCCGTTCGTCCTTGCGGATGGTCGACTCGGCGCTGCTTGGTATGAGTGCTGTCCTGCCCGTCGGACGACGACAGCCCCGGATAATGGCGACGGCGGCCTAGCCGCCATAGTGCCAGCCGGTATAGAGCGAGGTCAGCGGCCCTTCGTCGATTGGCAGGGCGTCGCCGTCAAATACTCGACAGAGCGCGAGGATGTGCTCGCCGATCGGGATGAACTGCTGCGCTTCAGCGGCAATCCAGGCGAGCGAGTCCTCCAGCACCGGCGCGCCGCCCTCGAGCGATGGATGCTCCAGCTGTTGATAGGCCACGCCTCGCATTTTGTCTGGCGCGGCGAACTTGGCGGAACGCCCCTCGATCTTGGACGGATTGGTCGGTTGTAGAAATCGCGCGGCCAGGTCCATCCCGGACTCTGGCAACAGATTCACCGTCAGCTGCCGAGTTTCACGCAGGTTGCGCAGCGAAGCGGCATCGCGCTCGAACGAGACGCAGAGGATGCGAGGTTTGAACGATACCTGCATCACCCAGTCTGCGACCATGGCATTGGGCGTGCCCTCCGACGTAACCGTGCCGATGACGTAGACCCCATAGGGCAGATGTTGCAACGCCTCGCGAATGCTGCGTTCGCGGCGCTGTTCACGACGCGTCAGGGCGCGAGCCGTGGGCTGCGGCGCGAACGCTTCGTCCAGTGTCGGCGTGTCCGAGCCCAGCAACAGATCGACCGCTGCGTTCAGCTCCAGCATCCGCGCGCCGGCGGCATCGTCATCGGGATTCGCGTCGGGGTGATAGATCCGCGCGAGGCGTCGGTAACGATCTCGAATCGTGTCGCGGTCGGCTGTCAGGCCGACACCCAAGAGCGCCGCTGCATCCGCTGCTGTGCTGGGAATCGGCATCGTTCCTCCAACGTTCCTTACTGCAGGTGACGCTCGAAGTAGCGGGCGACGCGTCGCTCCTGATACTCCAGGCCAGTCTGGTCTCGAGGCATATGACGCTCTTCGGGGAACATCAACAGGTCATAGTCGCGATCAGCGTCGGTCAATGCCGTGATCAGTCGTGCAGTGTGCCGAAAGTGGACGTTCTCATCGACGCCGCCGTGAATCAGTAGTAGCTGACCTTGCAGCTTGTCTGCATGAGTCAACAGCGAGCCCTCGCGGTAACCCTCGGCGTTGTTCTGTGGCGTGCCCATGTAGCGCTCGGTGTAGCCCGTGTCGTAGCCATCCCAGTCCGAGACCGGCGCGCCCGAGACGCCAACCTTGAACAGGTCCGGACGCCGCAACATCGACATCACCGTCATGTAACCGCCGTACGACCAGCCGTAGATACCAACGCGCTCCGCGTCGACCAGTCCCTCAGCGACCAGTTGCTCGACTGCCGCCGCCTGGTCATCGACTTCAATTGTCCCCATCTTCCGGTGCAGATGGGCCTCGAACTCAAGCCCGCGTCCAGCCATGCCACGATTGTCCAGCTTGATCACCAGATAGCCCTGCTGCGCGAGATATTGGGCTCGCAGATCGACGGTCAGTCCCCAGGCGTCCAGCACGGTCTGGGCATGGGGTCCGCCATAGACCGCGACCAGCAGTGGCCAGGGCGCGGGCGATTCCGGTCGATAGAGCGCCCCGTAGAGCGTGGTTCCGTCGGCGGCCGAACAGGTGCGCAACTCCGGAGCAGGCAGCCCCAACGATTCGATGGAGGCATCGGACTCATAGAGCGTTCGACGCTCCGAGCCATCGACGGAGACGAGCGAAACGGTCGGTGGCGAGTTCAGCGACGAACTCATCATCGCCAGCCACTGTCCGTCCCGCGAGAGCGCTGCGCCATGCACCCCGCCAGGCTCAGACAGTTGCTCAATCGCTCCGCCATCCAGCGACACCCGCTCGACTCGACGTTCAAGCGGCGAGCCGCGCGTGCTGCTGAAATACACCCAGCGGCTCTCCTCGTGCACGCCAATGACGCCGTCCACGATCCAGTCGCCGTCGGTCAACGTTCGGATCGTAGGGCCATCGGAGTGACGCAGTGACAGATGGCGCAATCCAGACGCCTCCGAGGACCAGAGAAACGTCCCGTCCTGTAGCCCCCGTGCGTCGTCAGCCACGTTGACCCACGGTTCCTGTTGTTCATCAATCAGGATGGTTCGAGCGCCGTCGGTGAAGGCGAGCAGCTGTAGTCGCTTCTGCTCCCGATCAACCCACTGCGCGACCAGTCGCTGCCCGCCATCAGCAGTCGGCCACCAGGTGACACGGACGAGATATCCGTCTTCATCGGGCAGCGAACATTCGCTGGACTCGCCCGACGCCGTGTCCACGATCCACAACGACACGTGCGCGTTGTCGTCGCCGGCGAAGGGATAACGATGGGTCTCAACGTCTACATCGGTTCTGCCCTGATGAACGATCGGGTAGGGAGCGACGTGACGCTCATCCACACGCAGATACGCGATCAGCCCATCCGTCGACCACCAGTGTCCGCGCAACTGACCGAATTCTTCCTGCGCGATGTAGTCGGCGAGTCCGTGCGTGATCCCCTCTTCCGCGCCCGTCGTCAGCTGGCGCGGCTCTGAGCCGCCGTCAACGGCGAGCACGTACAGCTCGCCGCCGCGAACAAACGACAGCTGCGTTCCGTCAGGGCTCAAGCTGGGGGTGAGTGCGCCTTCGGTACCTGCCAACTCGCGCAGGGGTTCGTCGCCGACCGCGACGCGCACTGTCGCACCGGGAATCATCAGAACCGGCGCGTCGGAGTCGCGAGCCCAGGAATATGAGGCGACGCCCAACTCTCGGGTGCGGGTTCGTTCGCGCAGCAACTGCTCCTCACGCGACATCGGCGCCCGAGCGCCAGGACCGGCGATCACCGAGCGTTCGCCGCTGGCGATGTCAATCCGCCACAGCGAGCGCACCAGCCCGCCATCCTCAGCGTGCAACCAGTTCACCGCCGCGCTGTCGGGCGTGAAGCCGATCAGTCCCGGCGCATCCATCCCAGGACGCGGGTAGCTGGCGACATCCGAGATCGTCAGCTGCTTAGCCATGCCCGCGATCCGTTGTCGAACCCAACGCCTCGCGTCGGATCGCTTCGATCTCCGTCGCTGCTTTCGGCAGCGCTGCGCTCATTACCTGACAACCCTCGGGCGTGATCAGTACATCGTCCTCAATCCGAATGCCGCCGAAATCGAGCATCGTGTCCGCGATGTCCCAGTTCACCATCTCGGCATAGCGTTCGCGTCTTGCGGGATCATTGAGCAGCGCAGGCACGAAGTAGACGCCAGGTTCGATGGTCACCACGTAGCCGGGCGCGAGCGGCAGGTCGGCGCGCAGATAGGCCAGACCGAAGCGATCCTCTGGTACCCGCCCTTCGAGGTAGCCGCCGCAGTCGTGTGTGGAGAGTCCCAGCATGTGGCCGAGTCCGTGCGGAAAGAACAGCGCGTGCGCGTCGGACGCGACCAGATCCTCCGCCGAGCCTGTCAGCAGCCCGATATCGATCAGCCCCTGCGCAATCGTCGCCGAGGCCTGTACGTGCAACGACTTGTACTCCACCTCCGGTCCGGCTGCCGCGATCGCCTCCTGCTGCGCGGCCAGCACCACGTTGTACAGCTCGCGCTGGATCGGCGTGAACTCCGCCGACACGGGGAATGTGCGCGTGACATCGGAGGCGTAGCCGTCAATCTCAGCGCCGGCGTCGATCAGGACGAGTTCGCCGTCCGACATCACACGATGCCCAGGCGTTCCATGCAGGATGGCCGAGTTCGGCCCGGAGCCGACGATCGAACCGTAGGCCGTTCGCGCGCCGCCCTGGCGGAAGAACTCCGCTTCCATCTCGATCTGCAGGGCGCGCTCGGTCAGGCCATGTCGAGCCAGCCGTTGCGCGGCCAGATGGCCTGCGACCGCAGCATCGACGGCGTGTGTCATTCGCTGTAATTCCACTGCGTCCTTCGCGCGCCGCAGCCCCGCAAGCGCCTTGCCCAGCCACTCCGTCGCATCCTCGTCGACCGCTGCTTCCAGCGTTGACCAGGCCTGGAGGCCGTACTCCGACGCGCGCGCCTCGATATCGCGTGAGCCGAGCAACGCCATCCCCTGTCCACGCCGCGATTCCAGCCAGCTGGCCAACTCCGAGCGATCGACTGAACATCCGACGCCAGTCTCCTTGGCCAACGCTTCGGCCGAGGGCGGCGCTGACATCCAGACCAGGTCTTCCACCGACAGCGACGGCGCGAACAACGTCCAGCCGCTGTCAGGTTCCCAGGCGAGCGCGGCGCCTGGTTCGGCCACGCCGCTCAGATACTGGAATTCGGGGTGCGCGTGAAACTCATGGAACTGGTCGGTTCCGTCAATCGGAATTGGCAAGCTGGCGGGAATCAGTACCGGTCCATCGAAGCTTGCGCCCGACCATGCTGCCTCTACGCGGCGTCGACGCTCACGCAATACTGCAGATCGCTCAGTCTGGTTCACGACGATGCTCCCAATTCAATCAGCACGGCGTCTTCATCGACCGACGCACCCGCGCTGGTATGCACTGCTGTCACCACCCCTCCGTTCGGGGCGGCCAGCAGGTGCTCCATCTTCATCGCCTCCATGACTGCCAGCGTCTGTCCCGCTTCGACCTCGTCTCCGACCGCCACCAGCACCTCGATCATGGTGCCTGGCATCGGCGCGCGCACCACGTTCGCTCCCACGATGCGGCTCCGCCCCGCGCCGGAGCGACGACGTCGTTCTCGAAGGAAGACCCAGCGCCGCTGGCCATTGGCGACTACAACGCCCGTTGCGGAAACCTCTGCTGACCAATCACGACCGCTCGGTACCGCGTGAGCGTCGTTGCCATCGACGGCCGCCAGCCAACCGTCGGTTTGGCGCGAGAGTCGCACCTCGTATGCCTGTCCATGCAATACGTACTTGCGAATCAGCTCACCCGACGACCGCCAGGCGCCGGCCGCTAACTCAGCAAGGGCCGCGACCGCGAGCGCATCATCGGGCGCCGCTCGCTGCGACAGCTCGACTCGATCCAGCCAGCCGATGTCCACCGAGCCGCTGCGAAAATCATCTGATGCCAGTACTGCCGACAGCTGGGCAAGATTTGTGGTCACGCCGTCGATCGCCCACGCGTCCAACGCTTCGGACGCCCGAGCCAGGGCCTCGGCTCGCGTGTCGGCGTGCGCGATGGTCTTGGCCAACATCGGGTCGTAATGCGCGCTGACCAGATCACCGGTCGCGGGTCCGACATCGTGTCGGGCACGCTGATCCAACGCGGCAAACCAGCGCAGCCGACCGGTCGACGGCACATAACCGCGCGACGGGTCCTCGGCGTAGATGCGCGCCTCAATCGCGTGTCCGTTGAACGTGATGTCGTCCTGCCTGAGCGGTAGTGGCTCGCCGCTCGCGACCTGCAGCTGTAGCTCAACCAGGTCCAGGCCAGTCAGCATCTCGGTCACTGGATGTTCCACCTGCAGGCGAGTGTTCACTTCCAGGAAGACGAACGAACTGTCGGGCATGAGCATGAACTCGACCGTGCCGGCGCCGACATAATCGGCTGCCTGGCAGACGTTCAGCGCCGCCTCTCCCAATGCGGCTCGGAGCCGTGCATCGACCGCTGGGGAGGGCGATTCTTCGATGACCTTCTGTCGCCGACGCTGGACTGAGCAGTCGCGCTCGCCCAGATGGACGCCGTTGCCATGTTCATCGAACATCACTTGGATCTCGACGTGGCGTCCCTCCGACAGCGCCCGCTCGACCAACAGCCGACCATCGCCAAACGCCGCTTGCGCCTCTCGTCGCGCGCCCGCGACCGCCGCCTCGATTCCGTCTGGCGCGTCCTCCGTCGAGCGCAGCAGGCGCATCCCGCGACCGCCTCCACCAGCGGCTGCCTTGATCATCACCGGCAGCCCCATTGCTGCAATCGCCAGGGCCAGCTCGGTATCGCCCTCGTCTGCCTCGATCCCCTCAGCGACCGGCACGCCGGCATCCGCGGCCAACCGACGCGCCGATACCTTGTCACCCAGCGCGTCGATCACCTGCGCGGGCGGGCCGATCCAGGTCAAGCCGGCTTCAGCGACTACATGCGCGAAGTCCGCCCGCTCCGAGAGGAACCCGTAGCCCGGATGGATGGCGTCGGCGCCCGACGCTGTGGCGGCATCAATGATCGCAGGTATGTTGAGGTAACTCTCTGAAGCCTGCGCCGGTCCAATGCGCACCGCCTGGTCGGCCGCCCATACGTGCGGCGAGGAGCGGTCAGCGTCCGAGTACACGGCGACGGTCTCAATGCCCAACCGCCGACAGGTGCGAATAATCCGCGAGGCGATCTCGCCACGGTTGGCGATGAGTACGCAGGACGGGATGCTCGCCGCGCCAGACATGCCCTGAGTCTACCCCTGAGCCGAGTCGGGACAGATATTCTGGATACATGACTTCCCAGATCGATCAGCTTTCTGAGCTACACGTCTTCGCCGAGCAGAACTTTGGTCGCCATCTGGCGGCCAATAGTTACCCCGGCAGAGGGATCGTCGTCGGTCGACTCGAAACTGAGGAAGCATCTGATAGCTGGGCGCAGGTGTACTGGATCATGGGTCGCAGCGCCAATAGCCGAAATCGTCGGTTTGTCGTTGGCGGCTCCGAGCAGACCGAGCTACGCACCGAAGCGCGTGATCCGTCGCTGGTGAGCGACCCGACCAACATCATCTACGAGGCGATGCTCGAGCTGCCCGGCGTCTTTCTCGTCGCCAATGGCGACCACACACGCACCATTCAGGATGCGCTGGAACGTTCCCTTCGCTTCGAGGACGCGCTCGCTGTCCGCGGGCGGGAGGACGACGCGCCGAACTACACGCCGTGCATTGCTGCGATGCTCGATCTGCGTGGCCTCGGCGACCTCAAGTTCGCCATCCGCAGGGCGAACACTGCTGATCACGATCTGGCCGACCGCGTCGTCTGGAGCCTCCCCTTCCCGCCCAGGGGGCTTGGTTATGGCATCACCACCTACCGTCACGATGGCAATCCGCTGCCGCCCTACGCCGGCGATCCGCTCTGGCTTCCGCTCCAGGGCACGCCCGAGGCGGTCGCGGACGCATACTGGAACGCCCTCGACACCGACAACAGGATCGCCCTCGCCGTCAAGGTGATACAGGGGAGCAGCAGCCAAATCATCCTGCGCCAGCCAACATAGGGAAGCCCCCTCTGCCTGAGGGCATCTCCCCCAAAGGGGGAGATATTGGGAACGGGCGCGGCCGCGCGCTTTGGCAAGGCTCCCCCACTGGGGGAGCTGTCGCGCAGCGACTGAGGGGGCTTTCCCAGCAGAACTTGGCCCCGCTAGTCGTTCGAGGAACTCAGGCCGCCCCGCGCGATCAACAACGGGGCTGTGGGTGCGTCTGACGTGATCTCGAGCGCGTACAGCTCCGCGATCTGCTCGTCGTCATAGCCCAACTCCAGCAGTACCTCGCGATTGTGTTCGGCGAAGCGTGGCGCGGCGCGTCGGATCGATGGTTTGGTTCGGCTAAAGCGCCAAGGCCAACTCGGATAGGGATAGACGCCGACTACCGAATGCTCGACCCACTGATAGAAGCCGCGAGCGTGAATGTGTGGGTCGTGCAGGATCTGCCAGTTGGCCAGAATCGGCGCTGCCGACACGCCGGCGCGCTGTAACTCCCAGGCGCCCTCATACTGCTCGCGATCGCTCGTCCACGCCTCAATCGCCGCGTCCAGCTCGTCATGGCGTGACTGCCGGCCTTCGAGCGTGCTGAGTTCCGAATCCGTCAGCAGGTCCTCACGACCGATCACGGCGCACAGCGCTGACCAGTCTGCATCGCTCTGGACTGACACGGCAATCCAGCAGTCTTCGCCGGCCGCGCGATAGGCTCCCTGCGGCGCAAACCGTTGATCTCGGTTGCCGTTCGGGCGTCGGATGTTGCGGGTTGTCTGATACTCCATCAGCGCTTCGAAGAAGTACGCCGCGCCGGCCTCGTTGAGCGCCACGTCGATGTACTGTCCCTCGCCCGACGTTTCGCGGTGCTCCAGCGCGGCCAGGATCGCCACCGTCGCATGATTACCCGAGACTGGATCAGCGTAGAACAGCGGCGTGCGGCGCACCTGCTCGGCCTGATAGCCCGTCACCGACGCCAGTCCCGACGACGCTTCGATGTTCGAGCCATACGCCGACCAATCCCGCCACGGTCCAGTCGCGCCAAAGCCTGACATTGAGACATAAACCAGTCCCGGATTCTCCGCGCGCGCTGTCTCGTAATCCAGTCCGAGATTGGGCATCACCCGAGCCGAGTTGTTCTCGACAAACACGTCGGCTTCGCGCATAAGCTCGAGGAAGATCTGCTTGCCCTCCGCGGCTGACAGATCGACAACCAGGTCACGCTTGTTGCGATTGAGCAGGTTGAAGTACATCGCGCGGTCGTAGGGATACTTCTGCGGGTCCTGCGTCGGGCCGGGCATGAACAACGCCCGCGTCGCCGGACGCGCGGCCCATTCCAGCTTGACCACATCTGCGCCCAGATCGCCCAGATGTCGACCAACGATCGGTCCGGCCCAGTTGCTGGTCAGTTCTACGACCTTGAGCCCGGCCAGCGGCAGATCAGTCGTCGCCATCGCCACTGGCGGTTTCGGCCTCGCGATTGCCGCAAACTCCTCCATTAGCGCCGACGTATGTTCGCCAAGTTTGGGAGCAGGGCCCTGACGCTCCGCAGGCGTCGCCGACATCATGTACGCCGGTCCCGGGAACCGCAGTGCGTCCCATTCCGCGTCCTCGCCGTCTTCCCACCAACCGCGAGTGGCCAGCTGGATATTGTTGGCGAGTCCGCGCGCATCGAGCACCGGTGTGCAGGCCACGCGCAGCTCCTGCGCCTTCGTCGCAACCTCCACCGCGTCATAATCCTGGGCCCACGCCTCGACATCCTCATACAACTGTCCCAGCTGCTTGCGCCAGTCGTCGATGTTGGTGACCTCGACGCTCTCTATCCGCTCTGGTTGATCGATCAGGAGGAACACGTTGGGATTGGGCACGGCGCGCATGAACAGCGCCCAGCCGTCGCGCGTTTTGGTGAAGTCGTGCGCGACGCGGTTCAGCGGCGTCCCGCTGGCGATCCAGGAGGAGATCAACCAGGCGTGTGCCGAGAGGTTGGATTCCAGCGCGGAAATCTCAATCGTCTGTCCGTGTCCCGAGCGCCGACGTTCTCGGATGGCGGTGAGCGTCGCCATCGCGGCGTGAACGCCGGCGTGGAGCTCCGACTGTCCGCCAGGGAGCATCAACGGCGTACCGTCCGGATCACCGGTGAAGAACATGTAGCCGCCCATCGCCCAGGTGGCGATCTCGGAGCCGCGCCAGGCGGCGTAGGGGCCATCCGATCCCCACGGCGAGAGTTCAACCCGCACCAGGTGCTCAGGTAACAGGCTCGGTAGCGCCGAGCGCCAGTGTGAGCCTTCATCGAGCATGACGACGTCCGCAGCGCGGCAGAGTCCTGTGAGTAACTTCTGCGCAGCACGATGATCGGCGGGCGCGGCCGATTCCTTGCCGCCGCTCAGGTGCGCCCACGGACCGCCCCAGTCGCGATCTTTCGAGTCCCAGTCCCGCAATGCCGATCCGTCAGGCGGTTCCACAACGATCACGCGGGCGCCGAGGTCGGCGAGTAGTTTCGAGGCGTACGCCCCGCCTAACCCCGAACTCAGATCAGCGACCAGTAATCCATTCAGTGCTCGGACGCCCATATTTGCTCCTCGCGCTTCCCTTGTCGAAGGGAGATCTCACGAGTTCTATTGTCCCACCTCCCGCGTGAGG
>RKRS01000242.1 GCA_007571275.1 Dehalococcoidia bacterium | reverse complement strand
CGGTGGAGATTGAAGTCGGCGATGGTTCTAGGCTCCAGCTCCACGGCGGCGACATCCTGCTCGCCGATGATGTGACCGGCCGAGGGCACATCACTCGGGACATTGCGGGGCCTCGCCGCAGCCTCTTTATCCCGTTGCCCGATGACTTCGACGTCGATTCGCTACGCAGCTAGCCGCGCCTGTTCCCGACTACCTGACCGCTCCAGCGCCAGTAGTGATCGAACGCGGCAATCGTCAGCGCATGCGTGATCAGCTGGTCGTTGACCAGTCCCGGGATCTCGTCGAGCGGCACCTTCGTAACCTCGATCGCCTCGCTGGAGGTGCCAACCACATGGTCATCGTCGACTACTCGTGACACATCCTGGGCCAGAAATGACCAGCAGCGGTTTTCCTGTAGCGCAGGATTGGGGTGAACCCAACCCAGCTCGATCGCGTCAGGCGCGTGATAGCCCGACTCTTCGAACATTTCGCGTAGTCCGGCTTCTTTGGCTGACTCTCCAGGATCGACGATGCCGCCGGGAATCTCCAGGGTCAGTTCGCGCGTCCCGTGCCGAAACTGGCTGACGAATACCACTTCCCGCTCGGGCGTGATCGGCATGATGTTGACCCAGTCAGGGAACTCGAAGATGAAGAAACGATGGTCGCGTCCAGATCTCGGGTGTTGTGAGATATCTCGCCGCAGCTTGAAAAATCTGAAGTCCTCGATGATCTCAGAGCTCAGGCGCCGCCAGTTATCAATGTCGCTCATGTTGCCGCATTGATCACTTTCGCGTAGGTCTCGATCTTCAGGAACGAGTCCAGCCCGGCGTCCTTGAACTGCAGACCCAGGTTGTCCAGCAGTGTCGCCTTGTACAGATCGACGTCGATGCCCAGGGCCGCGACGTCGCCCTTGATCCGACGTAGGCCCAGCGCGACCGCCCCTGCCAGCAAGAGCTGGCTTTGCCAGACGTACAGCCGACCCGTCGCCGGCAGTCGCTCGATCAGGCGAGGCAAGATCGTGTGCAGGAAATTCACATGTCGCACTTCGTCACGCAGGATCAGACGGAAAATCTGCTTGGCCAACGGGTCAACATCATCGAGTTCCAGCGCTTGCTGCAGGAACAGGGCGGCAAAGTTCTCGCTGAAGAGCGTTGAGGTGAGCCAATTCTCGACTCGATACAAGCCCCAGGACGCCAGACCGCCGAAGCGCTCGATCAGGAACGCTTCCGGCTTCGAGATGTGGCCATGACCATTCACCTCAGTCAGGTAACGATCCAGCACATACACATGGCGCGCTTCGTCCTGACATTGGGCTGCGAGGTAGAGATTGAGCGCCGGGTCACGCAGCTGATGGGTCGCCTGGCTCATCATCACCTGGATCGTGTCGAGCCCCATCACCTCGAGGCCATGGAAGACGTTCATCATCCGTAGCCAGGCGTCACGGCGCGAATCAGGAATCTCTGAGCCTGCGGCCCAGTCAACATCGCGGTCGGCGTTCCAGAGTCGGTCGCTTTGTTGTCGGAAGAGTGTGCGAAAGGCGTCAGCCTGTTCGGCTGAGCGGTGAGGTCGTACGGCGTTTGGCGATCGTCGCATGACTGGCAGAACTTTCTGACCAAATCATAGCCGTCAGCGCAGGCGCTCAATGATGCGTAGGCGGACTTCCGCAAATGATGCAGGCTGATCGTATACTGGCAACATGGCTGATGAGGGATTCGATCTTGAAGAAACCTTGCGCGCGCTGCGCGAGGCGGATGTCGTGGTCATCGGATTTGGCTGGTTGCAGGAGCGCTTGTTGATCGACGGGCGCCGCAACGACTCCGAGGGTCCCTACATCCGGGTGGTCGAGCCGGTGCGGTCACCGCAAGACCGCATTCGTGAGCTGCGCAAACTGCGCCCCAGCTTCGCTGATCCAGAGTCGTTCGTGTTTTTCCCCTGGGCAGGACGCGTTGACACGTTCGTCGAGGCACAGCTCTTCGACCGCATTCTCGAGCGTTGCGCTGGCGACCCCAATGCGGAGGACGATGCGCGCGCCGCCCTCGGTCGGTTGTATGAGCTCGACCGCGAGGACATCCGCCAGGCCATCGCTGGCGGCGACAAGTACCACACGCTCTACGAGCGAATCTCCTGACCGCAGCCCCTAGCACCTCTCCGTTACGTCGACCATGTTGTCAGTGTTAGCTGGTTGTCATATTCTGGTAATACTCCTACATGCGCGGAGACAAGGTGAGCACGTGGTCGAGCGAAGATCGAAAGCTCGCGGTCGTGCCGAAACGGCCAGCCAGCAGGCTACCGGCGCTTCTGCTGAACCGGGATCATGTTCGCATTCCTGGGAGATTGATCGTCCAAATCAGCAGATATCGCACGGCCGTTGCAGCAAGTGTGGGGCTGAGAAAGATTTTCTCAATTACGGCGAGGAACTGCGGATGCCGTTCGGACGCCGTCGGCGTTCCTGAACGAGCGATTTCCATCCACTAGGGCGGTGCAGCCGTCACCTCGACGCGCACAGCGATAATCCGCTCCGTCCCATAGACGGCGATCTGGTCGAACGCCGCAGGACTCAGTTGCAGATCGGTATTGGAGGACTCTGTGCCTCTGACTACGACCAGCGTCTCGGTCCCGACCACTGCCGCCTGTTCTTCGTCTGTCAGCAGCGTCGCGCCGCGCAGACGAGTCAGTCGCAACGTCGTGCCGACTGGCCAGCGAGTCGTGAAGGCCGTGGCTGGCTCGGTCGGGTCGTAGGCTGCGCCATCGGCGAGCGATCGCGGAATCCCGGACGGAACCGGCTCAGCCGTGACGCGCTCTGCAATGATCTCTGCTCCGCCGATTTGACCCTGAGTCACCGGTTCCTCGGAGACGCGCGGCTCACTCGTGGATACTGCCACAGCAGGCTCGGACGTCTGAGTCGATTGCTGTTCGCTCTCCGTGACTGCTGGTTGTTGGGATTGCGGCTCTTCAGTCGGGCTTGTCAGCTCCTGCGACTCAGCGGGCTCCGGCTCCGTGGCTACTGCAGCGGGTTGGGCAGGCTGCGACGTTGTCGTTGACGCTGAATCGGGCTCGTCAGCTGTTTCGGAGACAGCTTGAGACTGAGCGGGTTCCGCAGTCTCAGTTACCGCGGAGATCGTCGACTCATCCTCATCAAGCAGCAACGTGACACCGAAGTAGACGCCGACGCCAACACCGCCCAGGATCGCAAGAGTCAGGATCGCGCCGAGCAATTGTTTGATGCGCGGGCTTAGCGGCCGTCGCTCGTTTGGTAGCCGCAGTCGCTGGTTCGAGTACTGTCGAAAGTCGCCGGCGCCCCGCACTCGAATCTGCGGGCTCGAAAAGTCATGCGCGCCATGCGGTTCGCGAGAGTGGTGGCTCATGTATGCAGATTAGGTTATTCCTCATCTGGTAGGGGCGGTTGTGTTGGTGGATGATCCGGCCTGGCACAGACATCGATAGCATGGACTCATGCCTAGCCAGATCGAGACCAGACACATTCGCTGCCCGAACTGTTCCAGGCCGCTGGACGTTGGCGTGCCCCCACAAGTCGGGCGAACGCGTCGGGTCGTCACGAGCTGTACCAACTGCAACTACGACCTCGTGGTCTCCCGGGGACAGAAGGACGACGAGCCGTTGCGGATCAGGGCCTGCATGAGGTGGGATGTCACGTGTCCGTATTGCAAGGAACCTACCGTCGCGCGGGTGCCACCGAAGGGGTTGCTGAAGCGCAAAGAAACATCCCCCTGCCGGCACTGTCGCAAGCCGTTGATTGTCGAGCGACGCGAAGAGGGACAGCTGGTCCTGCGCGCGCACCGTGGCATTCTCGAGGGGTCACTGCTCTAGCGCGCTTTCTGAGCGCCACATGCCGATTCGGGTGTAATCACTGCTATACCACGAACGTCCAGCACGGCATCGGCGGGCCTGCAGCTAGTGACCGATTTCACTTTCGGGATTAGAGTGCACAGATACCAATTCCCGGCCCCATGTGCACATGCAGGGCCTCAGAAAGAGCGGACTAATGAGCGACTACGACCAGCGCGCCATCGAGATGCATCGTGAATGGGGCGGCAAGGTCGACTATGCATCCAAGGTCACCGTCGAGAACCACGACGATCTCTCTGTTGTCTACACCCCCGGTGTAGCGGCGCCCTGCCTCGAAATCGCTCGCGACCCAGCGTTGGCTCGTGTGATGACTGGCGTCGGCAACCTGGTCGCGGTCATTACCGACGGTTCCGCGGTCCTCGGTCTCGGTGACATCGGTCCGCAGGCCGCGCTGCCGGTGATGGAGGGCAAGTGCGTGCTCTTCCGCTCGTTCGCAGGCGTTGACGCTATTCCGATCGCGCTATCGGTGCGCGAGGTTGACGACATCGTCGCGGCCATCGAAGCGATCGCGCCTTCTCTGGGTGGAATCAACCTCGAAGACATCTCGGCCCCGCGTTGTTTCGAGATCGAACAGCGGCTCCACGACTCGCTCGACATCCCCGTCATGCACGATGACCAGCATGGCACGGCGGTCGTGGCGCTCGCGGGCGTGATCAACGCGCTTCGACTCACCAATCGCGACTTCAAGGACATCCGCACCGTCATCCTCGGCGCCGGCGCCAGCGGAATCGCCTGTGGCGCGATCCTCCGCGAGATGGGCTGCGAAGATATCTCCCTGATCGACTCCAAGGGGTTGCTCACCATCGACCGTGAAGACCTCAACCCCTGGAAGCGTGAAGCCGCCGAGTGGTGCGAGTACCGCAACAACGCTGACGGTAGTATCCCCCAGACCTCACAGGTCATGAAGGGAACTGACCTGTTCCTCGGTCTGGCAGGTCCCGGGCTGGTGACGGTCGCTGATGTGGCGTCGATGAATGAAAACGCCATGGTCTTTGCGATGGCCAACCCGACCCCGGAGATCATGCCCGACGAGGCGGCCGAGGCCGGCGCCGCGATCGTCGCGACCGGTCGCTCCGACTTCGATAACCAGATCAACAACGCGCTTGGTTTCCCGGGCATGTTCCGTGGTCTGTTGGATGGCGGCATCCCCAAGATCGAGGACTCGCACAAGATCGCGGCCGCCCAGGCCATCGCTGATTTCGTCACCGATCCAACACCGGATCGGATCGTGCCGAGCATCTTTGAAGAGGGTCTGGCCTATAAGGTCGCCGACGCGGTCAAAGCCGCCAGCTAGCGGCGACTCAGTGTTTCAGATTCTGAATCCGGCGGATGCCGGTACACGTCCAGCGCTTGCGCCAACGCCGCGCGCACGCCGAGCACGGGCGCGTAGCCAAGCGTGACCCGCGCTCGCGAGTCATCGATCAGGTGTGGCAGGCCGGTCAGGGGAATGTACGTATCGACGTCTTCCGGTTCGGGTAGCACCCAACCCGACAGCCGTAGCGCGGCGAGGCCGCGTGTCAGTGCGTACGGCGCGTTCCAGAATCGCTCTTCGACGCCGCGTAGCTGACAGGCCTCAACCGCCAGATTTCGCCAGGTCGTGTGGGCGGAGGTCGCATGGAAGACTTGGTCGACGGCTTCGTCCGGTTGACTGAGCATTGCCCAGACCGCCCGCCCCAGGTCAGCGCCCGCCAGGACGGATACCGGCGCCTGCCCACCCGCGACGAGCGCGGCGCGCGGCCGAGATATGAAGTGGCGGATGACCTGCATCAACGCTCCGCCACCTTCGGCGATCACCGGCGCGGGACGCAGGATCGATAGTGGAATTCGTCTGCGGTACGTTCTGGCGACCCGCTCAGCGGCAACGCGACTCTGCAGCGCCGGACCCAGCGGGCGCGGAACCCAACTCTCGGTGACTGGCCATGGCGGGAGCCGGCGTCCGTATGTCTCGGTTGTCGAGACGATCACCACCTGCTCGAGGTTCCGCTGCCGACATGCATCCAGCAGGCTGGTCGTCGAATGAACGTTGGCCGCGGTATAGGTGGAGGCTGCATGTCCAGGTTCGGTCAACGAGTGTGCATGGACGACGTGCGTTATGTCATTCAGGGCCGCTCCCAGATCATCCCCTCCATCAGTCCCCAGCGGCACGACCTGGGTGTCGTGACGTTCCAGTTCACTCAGGATTGCCGCGCCGATCGGTTGCTCGGCGCCCGTCAGCGCAATCCGCATCGTCGGCATGCACGGCACTCCCGATCTACGGCGCTGATAGCCTCAGCTCTGCAGCAAAAGCGTACGCGCTCGTGATTGGGGAGTTCCATGCCGAGCCTGAACCGACCCAACTGTGACATCTACTACGAGGAAACCGGCAGTGGCCCGGCCATCATCTTTGCCCATGGCGCTGGCGGGAACCATCTCTCCTGGTGGCAGCAGGTCCCGTTATTCGCCAAGTCCTATCGATGTATTGCGTTCGACCATCGCGGTTGGGGACGCAGCGTTGCAACCGGCGGCCCCGGCCCGTTGGCGTTCGTCGACGATCTGATTGCGCTGATGGATGAGCTGCGGATCGATCAGGCGGCCCTGGTCGCGCAATCGATGGGTGGCTGGTCGTGTCTGGGCGCTGCGCTCAAGGCGCCTGAGCGTGTAGCCGCGCTGGTCATGGCCGACACCGTCGGCGGCCTGATGACTGATGCGATCCGACCGCACGTTGAGGTTGCGCGCGCGAAAGTGCAATCGGAAGGTTTGGCGACGCTTGCATACGACCGAGGCTTACGGGAGCGTGATCCTGCGTTGGCCTTCCTCTATGACGAGATTATGGCGTTGAATCCACCCCGCGATCCGCAACTCATTGGCATGCTCGGCGAACTCGCTCCGGACCCGGCCGCCGTCGTCGCTTTGACGATGCCGATCCTCTGGGTGGTTGGAGGTAATGACCCAATCGTTCCGCCCGCAGTGATGCGCGCCGCCCAGGCTCATATATCGGGATCCGAGTACTACGAGATTCCGGCAACCGGTCACAGCGTCTACTTCGAGCGGGCCAGCGAGTTCAACGGTCAACTCAGCCGATTTCTGACCGACGCCGGTTGGGGAAGCGGTATCTAGCGGCGACGACCGCTCATGAACTGCTCTAGTACGGTGGCCAGGTCAGACTCAGGGCTTCCTCCAACGCCTGCTGCTCGAACTGCAACGACGGATCCCAGAGCATGAATCCGATTCCGCCGGCGGCGGCGGTAGCCTCGATTTGCGCACTCACGTAATCAGAGCCGTAGAACAGACCACGCGCCTGGTAGTCATGAAAGTCCTGCAACCAGGGACGCACCAGCGCGGAATGGTCTTCAGCGATGCGGTCGACCGTCGCCTGCACGTTCAACTGGACCACAGGGCCGGGATGCTCGGGTGGATATTCATAGCCGAACGAGCCTGGAGCCCAACCGCTCGGGTAGACCATCGGCGAGACGTAATCGAGGTATGGCGCGACGCCTTCAACTGATTGACCGATGCCCTGATCGTTGCCGGCGGTGGACACCACGCCGAATGTGTCGAACGACAATGCCAGCCCGGCGAGATGTAGCGCTGCATCGGCCTCCCTGGCGAAGGCGTTGATGGCGGCTACTCGCTCCGTTTCCGTGTATTGCCCACGCTCGAGGAGGTTGCTCTCGTATGGCAGACGCACGTAGTCGTACTGGATTTCCTCGACGTAGCCGGCCGCGGCGACACCGATGTCGATGTTGTATCTGCGCGCCTCTGCCGAATATGCCGAGGACCAGCGGCTGCCCATGCCGTCAGTGAAGGGACCACCCTGGAGATTGTGCAGGGCGTTCTGTGGATACCAACTGGAGTACCAGTTGTCGAAGAATGTCACGATCCTGCCGATGCGGTATACCCCTTTATTCTTGAGCGATTCCAGGAACGCTTCCAGGTTGTCGCTGTTGACCCAGGCGCCGATCTGCCGGACGGTGTCGGTCGCGGCAAACTCGAAGACCGCGCCGGACTCGCTCTTGATGTCGATCACGACGGCATTAATCAGGTCAGCATCGACCAATCGATGCACGAAGTCCTGGACGGCCTGCTTGTTGACCTCGCTGAAGGGAATGTGGATCCCGCGGACGACCAGATTGCGCAGGATGACGGTTGACTGGTCGTAGTAGACAGGCCGATGCACGATGTCATAGCCGGGCTGCACGAACGCGAGAGTGCCGGTGCGCTGATCGGGGGTGAATTCGAATCGACCGCTGCTGTCTGTTCTGACCAAGGCGCTGCCAGTGGAGACGCGAACCTGTGCGGCCGGGCGCAGCCGCCCTTGGTCCCAGACATATACGCGCCCCGTCAGGTTCCTGGCGGTGGTGGCCGATGTGAGCCCCGCGCTTCCGATAATCGGCGCTTCGACGGTCAGCGCATCCTCGAGGTCGGGGTCTTGCGCGCTGACGAACCGCAGCGACGCGCCAGCGGCCAAGGACATGAAGACGACGGAAGTGACGAGGAAGAGTCTCAGAAAGCCGATTGCTCGCAGCCCATCATAAAACAACACTTGATGTGCCTTGCTTCAAACGGATCTGCCTCTGCCGCCACCAACACTGTACATACATCTGCCTGAACCCTCTATGCGTTATCGATCATCCAGGTCTGTCAGGTCTTCTCTTGCCTGCCCCTCAGCCGCCGCCTTGAGGTTGAGCAACCCTTCCACCGCGGCCACCTCGATTGGCCGCAAGCCTCGGCCGAAGAGGAAGATATTGCTGAGCCGCCAGCGCCAGCCGATCGGCCGCACGCGATCTGAAATCAGGCAGTGTTCTCCGCGCGCCTCAAGCCGATAGGCATGCTGTACCCGGAATCCGACGCCCATCCGTACTTCGAGCAGTAGCTCGCGTCTACGCGCTTCCGTGAGCAGAATTGCATGCCCGGCGACGATGCCTGATTCGGCCTCTTCCCTGAGCAGCGCCCAGACCTGTTCCGCGCTTGCCGAGATCTCAATCGGTTCAATCATTGAGCGCCATCCGCTCGATCAATTCGCGCACGGCCGCCAGGTCGTCGCAACGCGTCACCTCGCACGGATAGCTGAGTTCCCGATTGCGTGGCCAGGTCACGAGCGCGGTTGAGATGCCATTGCGAGCCAGCAACGCGACGGTGGCGGCGTCATCATCGATATGCAGCGTCGCCTGTTGCCCGCGCAGGTAGGATTCCTTGTAACGCGCCGACTTCAGGTTTGAAGCGTTCATCACCAGATCATCGATGTATGCCGCGAAGTGATATCGCTCCAGCCAGGACTCGGTTTGCCGCCGTCCGCGTTCATGCCGACCGGTGAGCACAATCACTCGCCCCCGTTGCGCAGCCGACCGCACCGCCTGCAACGCGTCCGCACGTGGAGGGCGCAGGATGTAGCGGCAGCGATACCAGGTTGCGGCCAGCAGCTGGTCGATCAGCTGAGCCGGTCGCAATGGCGGCAGCCTGGTCTCTGCGTCGGGCTGCAGGTTGACATCGCGGTTGATGGCCGGATTCCAGCCGAAAGGCGGTTCGGCGAGCACGCCATCAAGGTCGAACGACCATAATCTGGACATCAGGTGCTCACGTCATATCCAACCGTGCTGTTGATACCACGCCATCGTCTCGGACATGCCGTCCGCAAGTCGCGTGGCCGCTAGCCAGCCAGTGTCGCGGCTGAGCGAAGACGAGTCGCAGAGCCAGGCCGCCTGACGCATCTCGGTCACTCGGGCGCGGTCCAATGTTGGTTCAGTGTTGGTCAATGTCGCCCACCATTCTGCACAACGCGCCAGGCTGTGGAACGCGCCAGGAGCAATCGATGGAATCCAGAGTCGCTTGCCGGAGATCGCCTCCAGCGAGGCGAGCAGTTCATTCCAGCTGTAAGGCCCGGCTGCATCGCTGACGTGATAACGCGCGATCTTGGCTAGCTCAGCCCTGAGCAGCGCCGAGACTGCGTCGGCCAAGTCGGGCCCGTAGATCGCATCGACCAGGTTCGAACCATCGCCGAGTCGCACCGATAAACCTCGGCGCGCCAACCAGAAGAACGCCAGCAGGCCGGAGTCGGCTGGTCCATAGACCAGAGGTGGACGCAAGATCGTGATCTGCATCCGCCCGCGTTGCTCCAGCACTGCTTGCTCGCCCGCAGCCTTTGATCGACCGTAGACCGAGACAGGATGCAACATGGTCTCAGGCGGTTCAGGCACGCGGTCTGTGGCTGGTCCTTGCGCCGCCAATGACGAGATGTAGATGAACTGCCCGACACTTGCCGCCGCTGCGGCTCGGGCGAGGTTGCCGCTGCCCTCGCGGTTTGCCTGCATGAAGTCATCGTGCCTGACTGCTCGTAAGACAGCTGCCGCGTGGACGACAGCCTCCATGCCGCGACAGGCCGACGCCAACGTGTCCGGCTGCCGCAGATCTCCGACCGTCCGCTCAAACGGCAGGTCGTCGACGAACGAGGTGTCGCTCGTTGATCTGATCAGTAGCCGTAGCTCGTGTCCCTCCGCCGCCAGCGCTCGGGCGACGTGCCCACCGACGAAACCGCTGCCGCCCGTCAACAGGACGCGCACGTTGAGTTAGTCAATCACACCGTGGCGGCGGCCCGCCTCGCTAAAGATTTGCAGTGCTCGCTCGAGCTGCTCGTCCGTGTGGGTAGCGATGTACGAAGTGCGCAGGATTGCCTGACCGCGAGGCACGGCCGGGGCAACCACAGCATTGGTGTAGACGCCGTTATTGAGCAAATCTCTCCAGAACGCCGCCGTGCGAACCTCGTCGCCCACACGAATCGGGATGATCGGCGTCGCCGAGTTCGCCACATCGAATCCGAGCGCCGCAAGCTCGCGGCGCATCCGCTCCCCGAGTTCCTGTACCCGCTTGACCCGCCAGATTTCCTCGTCGATCAAGCGCAAGGCGGCCAGCGCGGCCGCGGCAGACGCTGGAGGTAGCGCTGCGGTAAACAGCATCGGCCGTGAGAAGTGTCTGATGTACTCAATCACCGTCCGTGGGCCAGCGCAGAATCCGCCGACCGACGCAAGCGTCTTGCTGAATGTGCCGATGGTCAAATCATCCGGCTCCTCGAGGCCGAAGTGGGTTCGAGTGCCCCGCCCCGTCGGTCCCACGGTTCCGATCGCGTGAGCATCGTCGACCAGCATCCGCGTGCGGTGTTTGCGGCAGACCTCACGCAGCTCCGGCAGAGGAGCCAGGTCGCCACCCATCGAGTACGCGCCATCGATCAGGACCAACCTGGCCTGGTCAGGATTGAGGTTCGAGAGCACTCGGTCGAGATGTGCTGGATCGTTATGTTGAAACCGCGTGTATTTGCCCAGCGCGAGTCCGGCTGCGTCGTAGATCGAGGCGTGGACGTCCCGATCGAGCACTGACACCCCATGTCGGTCGACTAGCGCGGAAACGGCGCCCAGATTGGCCAGGTACCCCGTCGAAAACACGATCGCGGTTTCAGCGCCGAGGAAATCAGCCAGCGCCTCCTCCAGTTCAAGATGGACCGGGCTCGTACCGTTGAGCAGCCGCGAGCCGGTCATTGAGGGACCAAATCGATCGAGCGCCTCGTGGGCGGCCTGAAGCACGGCCGGGTGACGCGTCAGCCCCAGATAGTTGTTCGATCCGAGCATGATGACGCGTTTGCCGTCGACGATCGCCTCTGGCCCATCATTCACCTCAATCGGCTGGAAGAAGGGATACAGGCCCGCGGCGCGCGCCTGATCGGCGAGCTGGAAGTGAGCAACCCGCTCGAACAGATCGGGCGAGCCGACCTCTCGTTGGTGACCGTCCATTTCCTCCAGGCGCAGACCGGCGGCCTTGGCCAGCTCGCTCAGCGACGGCGTATCGGGCTGCGTTTGCGTCATCGCGTTGCACTCTCCTCAGGCCGGTTCCTCGCACGCCGCCAAGCGCATGCTCCTGCGTGTTTCCCGCGAGTGTACGCGAAGCGCGCAGACAGACACATACGTCGAATGACGCATTTGTCGGCTAGAGTGAATCCGCTGGTGCTTCGGCGGCGCGGCAGGACAACCATGCGAGTGAATCTCAAGCCCGCTGCGGCGTCTGCCGCCGCGACGTTTCTCCTGCTCCTCGTTTTCCACCTCACCTGGCCAGGACACGGCATCTGGCTGCTGATTGTCGGCATCGCCATTGGGCTTGTTGCCGCATCCATCTGGTGGCGAGACCACTTCCTGTCCATGCAGGATCAGCAGCGCTCACCTCACTCCGCTCCGTTCCCCGATGTCGGGCCCTACGGGCTCACGGGCGCCGTGCGTCAGCCCGCTCGACGATCAGCTCCAGGCGTGCCGCTCTCGGTCGTGCTGGCTCCGATCTCGGCCGTAGCCATTCTCCTGTTTGTCGGAGGTACACTCGGCTCCGCATCAACTGAGTCAGAGGAGCTCGTGACCAGCTACGACGGGAACGTCACCGCCATCGACCGCAGTGGCGATGGCGAACCAACGACACTACAGGTTGGGTCAACGACGACCGAGCAAACTCAGCAAGGACAGGGCGCAGCGGTGACGACTGTCCCGCCGCCACAGTCAACGACGATCAATCCGCCAGCGTCGACGGAGCTACAGCAATCGACCGCGCAGGTTCGGCCGATCGCGGTCCCAGCGCCTCGGGCGGCGACTCCGGCCGAGGAGGAGACCAACGAAGTGGACGAGGTGGACTTGACACCGCAATCGGTCGACACATTCGAGTATGTCGTTGAACCTGGCGACACGCTCTACGAGATCGCTGAGCGATACGACTTGACCGTCGATGAGATCATGAATCTGAACGGTCTCGACAGCAACAGCTTCATCCATCCCGGTGATGTGCTGCTGATACCGCTGCCCGAAGAGGAAGGCGAAGCATCCTGATCATTATGTCCTGATCGTCGCGGTCGGCGGCTGGTGGTGTAGCTCGACGTCCACCAGCTGAGCGGCCCGCGCCTGTTCGTCGGCGTGGTACGAGCTGCGCACCATTGGTCCCGACTCCACGTGCCGGAATCCCAGCGCCAGCGCTTCCTCCCGAATCGAGTCAAACTCCTCGGGCGGTACATAGCGAGCGACCGGCAGGTGCTTGGCCGAGGGACGTAGATACTGTCCGACGGTCAGTAGCTCAACGTTGAC
>RKRS01000031.1 GCA_007571275.1 Dehalococcoidia bacterium | reverse complement strand
CAATCGACGATCCCGCCGCGTACCGCGAACAAGCCCGGTTCCACGACCATGCGGCCGCGTACGTATCCATTGCTGTCCAGCGCGCGAACGAATTCGGCGAGGCGCAGCGTAGAACCTCGAGACACGCTCATCGGCGCTGCTGTGGTCGCCACCGTGCGCTGCGTAGCGGCATCAATGTCGGCAACGATGATCGGTGAGCCAGTTAACAACGCCTCCGCCACCGAGAGTCGCGCTTCGATCACGTCCGACGCTGGTTGCTGTCGCTCGTATGGAGCTGTTTCTCGCGCCAGGAACTGAAGCAATCGCTCTCGATCCGCGCGGCCCAGCCAGAGCGGAAGCGCGTCGACCAGCTCCACAGCGTGGCTCGGCGTCGGCGTCAGTATCAGAACGGGAGCTCGATGCCTGGCGGCCAAGGCCGCAATGACTGCGGGCTTGGCGGCGTCAGGTACGCCCAACAGCGGCTCGGCGTCGAAGGGCGCAATCGCGGATTGCACGGCGAGGCCAAGCCCGGCGAGCAGGCCTGGCGGGGTCTCGTGCGGGTCGGTGGCGCTCACGCGCGCATACTCCGTCCGCTGACTGCTGGGATCAGGTTATGTCAGCGCCGGGACGACAAGCCATCGGCTGACGTTAACTGTGGCTGGTAGGAACCAGCCGATGCGGCCCGATGAAACCAACGTGGACCTGGCCGGTACGACCCTTGACGTCGTCGTGGAAATACAAACGCGGAATATGCTGGCCGCCGCCTTCGGCAATCTTCAGGTGCGCTTCCATGTGCTTGTAGCCGTTGGGCTCGACCGCGGTATCGATCGGGAAACGACGCATGCGCCAGAGGCGACCATCGTTCTTCACCGTGTCTGACTCACTCATGGCCAGCTTCTGCGGCGAGGCGTTCCAGGTAGCGGGGTTGTTGCTGTGCTCGCACCACTCCCAGAAGCCGCCGGTGAAATGCTCGGCTTCCTCTGCGTAGGCCTGCAGGGCCCGTAAGCCACGCAGAATTTCGCGAGCCCAATCGGCCGATTTCTCGTCAGCTTCCAGCGCATCGAGTTCCTTCGGCGTCGAATCGCGAATCGCCACCCGATCGCATTCGTCGCGCGCGATTTCGATCACGCCCTCAATCGTCAGGGCGGCGGCGGCATCCACTTCCGCTTGCTCAAGGTCCGGCAATGTTGTGGCTCGCTCGCGCAGGGCTGCGGCATAGCTGTCGCTTTTGGCCCTGAGTTTGTGGCTCTCTTCCCGAGCCTCAGCGAGCGCTCGATCCAGCTCCTCGATTCTGGCCTGGGCCGCCTGGCTCTCCTCGAACAGGTGATCACGTTCGGCGGAGTGGGCTTCGTTGTGTTGCTGGATTCGCGCGTCGCGATCCGCAAGTTCGCCGCTCAGCTCCGCGATGGTTGCGTCCTGTTGGGAAACGGTGTCACTGAGCGTCTGCAGCTGTTGGCGCAACTCCGACATCTGCTCGGTTTCGCCCGATGCGTCCGGCTGTTCCACGAATGTGATGATTCGCTGGCCGATGTCGCCCAGGGCGTTGGCGGCAGCTCGCGCATCGGCGCGGATCGCGTCGTCGTCGGCCTCGTTGAGATAGTCAACCAGGCATTGGGCGGATGGAAACAATATCCAGGCGATGAACCCCGAGGCGAGGGCTTCGAGCGCATCGGCGCTGCGCTGCCTATTCCGGTTGGACATCGCTTGAACCACTCTCAATCTTGACAATCTGGCGGCGATTGTAGGTGTTCATCGCGGACTCAACGCCGTGCTCCAGCAAGTGCAGGATCGCTTCAGCAGCCCGTTGCTCGGCCTCATGGATGAGCGGTCGCTCAGACGGCGAGGGATCGCTGAGCAGCCAGTCAGCGACGTCGTCGGGGTGGTGAGACGGCGTACCGTCAACCGTCGGTCGCCCGACGCCGATCCTGATGCGGGGGAAGTGGAGCTCACCGATCACGGAGCGAATCGAGCGCATACCGCGTTGGCCGGCGTCGGAGCCGGACGGTCTGATACGGATTTGTCCGGGCTCAAGGTCCAGTTCATCGACGAGGAGGATCAGATCGGACGGATCGGCGCGGTACTTGTCGAGCAGCGCCTGCACCGCCTTGCCCGACTCATTCATGAACACGCGTGGGAGCGCAACCGCGACGGGACCGTAGGGCGTCTCGGCCTGCGCGATCTGGTAACGCGGCTGGCGCTCGGGTTGCGGCAAGGCGAGCAACCGGCGGACATGCTCCGCCGCGCGTACGCCCGCATTATGTCGGTGCTGAGCGTAGCCTGCGCCAGGATTGCCCAATCCAACGATCAGCCGCGCCCCGTGTAGGGGCTGAAATCCACGCCGCCGCAGTTTCGACAGGCTCGGCATACCGGTATTGTCGCATGACCTCCGCCCCAGCGGCCTGCAGTTCGCCATCCAGTGGTGGCGAACGTTCGCAAGAGAGTCAGGCAGGGATTCAGTACCATACGAACCGCAGCGGAGATTTATGTCCATGACGATGCCCACACGCACTGAAATTCACCCCGTCCTGCTGCGCGTCCTGGCCGCGCGGGATGCGCCGACGAAACCAAAACACGTCATTCAGGCCGTGACGGAGCAGTTTCCCGAACTGACAACAGAAGACCTGGCTCTCAAGAAGGCAGACAATACCAGCAAATGGAGTAACCGCGTTCAGTGGGCGCGCCAGGACTTGGTGATCTCGGGCGACATCGATCCGTCGATCCGAGGCGTCTGGTCGTTGACCCCACAAGGTCGGAAGCGGGCGGCTGAGCTCAGATCTGAGCCGGACTATCCAGAGACAGAATCCGACCTCGAAGTAAGCAAAGTCAACGAGGAGCCTCCGAAACCGCCTGAACCGCCGATCGTGCTGCAGTCCGAGCACGAGACGCTGGCGGCGGAACTGCGTGCGGCGGCGACCGATTCCGCCGCCCCGACACGACTTGAACACGCGGTGGCCCAGGCAATGCGGTTCTTCGGCTTCCAGGCTCGCGCAATTGGCGGCTCGGGCCGCACCGACGTGCTCGCCGAAGCGGTGCTTGGCCCGCGACGCTATCGCGTGGTGCTCGAGGCGAAGTCGTCGAGTAAGGGGCGCGTCAACGAAAATCAGATCAACTGGCTGGCGATCAATCAGCATCGCCAGGAGGAAGAAGCAAACTACGCCGTGGTGGTCGGTCCCACATTCGCCGGCGGCGCGCTCAAATCGCGGGCGGAAGAGTTCGACGCCTGCCTGCTGCGAGCCGACGACTTGGCCGACCTCGTCCTGCTGCACGCGCGGCATCCGCTCTCGCTGATCGAGCTGAGCGCTATCTTCCGCTCATCACCGGAAGGAGCCGAGGCGCTGCCTGTCGTACGAGCGGCTGCTCGGGCGCGCGCCTTGCGAATCGCGCTGCTGCGCTTCCTGCTTGACCGCATCGAGCTGTTCAACACCCAGGCCGCAGACACGATCATGGCCAAGCCAGAGGTGCTCTGGGGACAGGTAGTCGGCGCGGGTGACGAATCGGTACAGGGCGCGACGATGGAGGATGTCGGCGCGGCGCTGGAACTGTTGACCACCATCGGGGCGCTGAGCGGATCCGCTTCAGAGGGCTACGTCAGCCAGACCTCGCGCGACGGCGCGATGCGAATGCTGGCCGCCATTGCGCAGGTCGCGGCGCCTGCCGAACAGTCAGCGCGGTCCACGGCTGGCCAATCGCAATCCACAACGGGTTAACCCGGCGGTTGTCGAAATCGGAGGTGTCCTGTGGCTATGCCGAAACAAGCGGAGGTCCGACCTGTACTGTTGGTCGTGCTGAACCTGCATGGCGGCAGCCTGCCAGCGGACGCCGCGAT
>RKRS01000179.1 GCA_007571275.1 Dehalococcoidia bacterium | reverse complement strand
GCTGCTGGTGGTGACGTGGGATGTTCTGCCAGCTGCTGGATTTGAACGAATCTGGGTTGATCCGGTGGCGTCGATCAGGTCGTTGATCATGCCGACGATCGTGGTTGGCTGGGTGCTCTCGGCGATTGTGGCGCGGCAGACGCGCTCGTCGATGCTGGAGGTGATGCGTCAGGATTATGTCCGCACCGCTCGTGCGAAAGGCCTGCGTGAACGTCGCGTGATCGCGTTGCATGCGCTGCGCAACGGGCTGCTGCCGGTCGTGACGATTGTCGGTCTGCTGCTCGCTCGCGTGTTCGCCGGCGCGGTGATCGTCGAGCAGATTTTCAACATCCCGGGCATGGGCCGCTGGCTGGTGCAGGCGGCGCTGCAACGCGACCTGCTGATTGTGCAGGCAATGATCCTGGTGATTGCGATTGCGATTGTGATCGCCAATCTGCTGACGGACATCTCCTACGGTGTGTTAGACCCGAGGATCCGCTATGGCTGAGCAGGCGACCGCCGAAACCAGTGGATACCCGGTTGTCGAAGAGGCCAGGGGCTTTGAGCCGCTGCGTATCTTCATGCGTCGTTTCCTGCGGGTGCGGCTGGTGCGTCCGGCGCTGTTCATCCTGGTTGTATTCGCCCTGATCGCGATCTTCGTTGACCTCTTCCCGATTCCCGGCTATGAGGAGCAGGCGACCGATGAGAACGGGCTCTATGTGTCGTGGCAGTCGCCCAATGCCGACCATATTTTTGGCACGGACAAGATTGGTCGCGATACGTTCTCGCGGGTGATGCACGCGACCCGCGCGGCGCTGATGGTGGGGTTTGGCGCGTCGTTGTTCGGCGCGATCTTTGGTCTGCCGATCGGGATTGCCGCAGGCTACGCTCGTGGCGTGGTGGATGAGGCGCTGATGCGTCTGATGGACGCGGTACTGGCGTTTCCGGGACTGATCCTCGCTTTGGCGTTGGTGTCAGTGCTCGGCCGCGACATCATCAACATCATTGTCGCGGTGGGGATCGCGAACATCCCTTGGATTGCGCGGATTGCGCGGTCGATGGCGCTCTCGGTGCGCGAACAGGATTACGTTCTGGCAGGCCGCACCATCGGCGCGAGCAATCTGCGGATCATGATGCGCTACGTGTTGCCGAACAGCTTCCAGCCCGTGATCGTGCAGGTGTCGCTGGGCGCTGGGTTCGCGATCATTGCTGAAGCCGGTCTCTCGTTCCTCGGACTCGGCATCCGTCCACCGGAGCCGACCTGGGGCGGGTTGGTGTCGGAAGGTCGGCAGGTGATCATTACCGGGAACGGCTGGTGGCTCTGGGCCTTCCCTGGCGCCTGCATCGCGCTGCTCGTCTGGAGCTTGAACATCATCGGCGACGGCCTGCGCGACGTGCTTGATCCGCGGCTGCGTGGCGCGCTTGAGGGCGATTGACGGGTTAGATGCCTGAGATCGCTTTGATCCGCCAGATACCGCTCTCAACTCCGACCAGCGCGAGAGCTTCCTGAGGCGCGCCGTCACGTTCGACACGGAATGTTACATTGGCGCCGCTCGCGCCGCAGTTCACGATTCGCGCGGATCCTGCGGGGGCATCGAGCTGATCGTCGCCGACACTGCGCATCGCTGCGGCCATTTCCGTGGCTGAATCGATTGAGATGACAACTCCGGGCGGGCCGATCAGTGTGAATGGATAGGACAGCGCTTCGGCGTAGGCGTCGACGTCGTGCGCGACTAGGAGCGTGAGCGCAGATTCCACCGCCTCGAGCGCTGTTGCTTCCTCTGTGCTGAAATCCTGGCCGTCGACGAAGCTGTCGGTCTTGAGTTGCGCCTGGATGCCCCAGCCATCGGGCATCTTCGTCATCACGTAGACGATCCGATTCGACGCGTTCGCGGTTTCATCCGCGTCGTAGCGAGTCCAGCCGCCGGCGACGTGCGCCTTGATCGGCGACGACTGCACGATCTGTGGCTGCACTGCCTGTGTTCGCGCCCAGCCTGTCGCTTCAAGCTCGCTCCAGATGGGCGCCGAGACGTACTCTTCGACGTCTGCGAAGATTCTCGTTGGCGGTCGCCAGTGCACTCTGCTGTCAGCCGCAGCGGCGGAGACCCGTGCGTGCGGGTACGAGTTGACCCCAGCCCAGCCGTCGAGGTCTCTGGCGTTGAAGCTGTCGAAGAATGCCTGGTAGGCCGACTCGGGCGATCCGTAGTGACCCATATTCGCCCTCTCGGGCTTGCCTGGCTAGATGTCGGGCTGGACCGCCGACACGGCTGAGGTCGCCCAGACGCCGTCTCGCTCTACGACGAGGAAAACCTGTTCGAATGAGGCGGCTCCGTGCGTGATCGCCTGTTCCACCAATGCTCCAGAGGGCACAGCCGCAATCACTGAGGCCTCATAGGAGATTGGCAACGCCGCGCTCGCCCACTCGCGGTAGGCCGCTTCCATCGACTCGCGGGTGCTGTACACCTCGAGTTGGCCCGGCGCCAAGACGATCGTCATCGGATAGTGAAAGCAGTCCAGCCAAGCGTCGACGTCGCCAGCTTCGAGCGTCGTCATCGTCTGTTCGATTGCTCCCATTGCCGCCTTGCTGGGAGCGGCTGCGTCGTCGCCGCTGAGATATCCCTCGATGCCGAATCCGGCCTGGATGCCCCAACCATCGGACATCTTCGTGGCGATGTAGAGCAGGCGATTGCTGCTGATTAGCGAGCCGTCGGCTCGATATCGAGTCCAACCGCCGGCAAAGTGCACCTTGTCCGAGGACGAATGGACTACCCGTGGCGTGATGGGCTGAGTCCGGGCCCAGCCGCTGCGATCAACCTGTTTCCACGAGGCGGTAGCCCCGAATTCCTCGGCCGTTGCCTGCATCGCCGGGGCGACCCGCGCCGCCGATATACGAATGTGCGGATATGACATCACACCAGCCCGGCCTGCGGCTGAGCGCGCGTTGAAGGTCTCGAAGAACGCCCAGTAGGCGGCCTCTGCGCTCTGATAGTGACCCAACATGACCTCCTTCTCAGGGCATCGCTGACGCCGCGGCCAGCTTCCACTCGCCATCGCGCAGGATCAGGAAGATGATCTCTTCGCGCTGGACGCCCTGCTCAACGAGCGTCCAGGCCACGTTGACGCCACGCTGGCCGGCGCTGACGACTCGCGTTGTGCCTGACACGGCGCCCAGCTCCCGTGTGGTCGAGTCTGTAATCTGCTGTTCCTGCGAATCAATCCGGCGCACGTTGCCGACCTCGACGATGGTGAACGGATACATCATCCGATCCGCCAGTTGCGCGTAGGCGCGATCGTTGAGCAACGAACCCAGCTCTTCCGCCGCCTCAACCGCCGCTTCTCCCTGCGCCTGGAAGTTGCCGTCTCTGGACCACCCGTCGACGCCGAATCGCGCCTGGATGCCCCAGCCTGTCTCTGTGCGGGTGAGCACATAGAGGACACGGTTGGAGATAATTGGCGAGTCGTCGGCGCGATACCGAGTCCAGCCGCCGGCGAGATGGACTTTGGTCTCGGATTGATGCACGACACGTGGGGTGACGCCCTGGGTCCGGACCCAGCCGGTGGCCTCGAAACGACCCCATCCGGCCGTGCTCACTCCCGCGACGTAGTCGTCAGGCGTGGGATACAGGAATGACGGCGTGCGCGGATCGGATGAGCCGCCCTGAGGTGGCGGTAGTGCGGCTGATACCCGCACATGCGGATAGGACATCGCGCCGCTCCAGCCGACGGGGTCTTTGCGGTTGAATGTCTCGAAGAACGACCAGTACGCCGCGGTCGGCGTCGCATGACTGCCCATGGCAACCTCCCGTTTGGCAACGCGCTGCCACAGATGATAGT